>CAZPBT010000285.1:0-3278 GCA_964584555.1 uncultured Chitinophagales bacterium | reverse complement strand
CCATACTGCAAGCCGCCAGAATGATAGATGAACAATATGGCACAAATGTCGCACCTCCGACGATGTGTTATTATTCAAAATTAAAAACTACAGGCGGATATTGCAGAACCTGCATCGTAAAAGTAGCTCAGGGTTCTGAAAAAGACCCTCGACCTATGCCCAAACCTGTACCAAGCTGCCGCACAAATGTGATGGATGGAATGGTCGTCCAGAATAACGATTCTCCTGAAATATTGGAAGCACGTGCCGGTGTGGTTGAGTTTTTATTGATTAACCATCCACTGGATTGCCCGGTTTGCGATCAGGCAGGTGAATGTCATTTGCAGGATTTGAGCTATCAAAATGGAAAAGAACAAACTCGTTATGAGTTTCATCGGAATGAATTTGAAGCTGCTGACCTTGGCGACAAGATTAAGCTGAATATGAATCGTTGCATTCTATGCTATCGTTGTGTGAAAACTTGCGAACAACTGACAGATGGCAGAGTACATGGAGTCATAAACAGAGGCGATCATGCAGAAATCTCCACTTATATTCAAAAAGCAATAGACAACGAATTTTCGGGAAATATTATTGATGTATGCCCTGTAGGTGCTTTGACTGATAAGACATTTCGCTTTAAAAGCCGTGTTTGGTTTACACGCCCTGTAGATGCTCACCGCGATTGCCCGAAATGTTCCGGAAAAGTAAGACTGTGGTTCAAAGGGGAGGATATTTTGCGAGTTACTGCCCGCAAAGACCGTTGGGGCGAGGTAGAAGAGTTTATTTGTAATGAATGCCGTTTTGATAAAAAGCACATTACAGATTGGGTAATAGAAGGACAAAGTAAAATCAATGATCATTCTGTTATTGCTCAAAATCATTATGCAAAATACTACAATGCTGAACGAAAAGTATTTCAGCATGAAGTAGAATTAGATAAAAGTAAAAAAGCGGAACTGGGCGAAGGTGCCCTCAATCCGAATAATCATTTCTAAAGCAGAACTAATTAAGCATATGGGAATCGAGGTTTTTTTATTGTATAAGATATTGTTGGTATTAGTAGTCTTCCTGATTGCATTAGGCATAGCAGCTTATTCTACTTACGGCGAGCGTAAAGTAGCAGCATTTATGCAAGATCGTATCGGCCCGGACAGAGCAGGACCTTATGGCGTGCTTCAACCTCTTGCTGATGGTTTGAAAATGTTTATGAAAGAAGAAATTATTCCGGCTGTATCCAATAAATATCTCTTTATTCTAGGACCGAGTTTGGCTATGCTAACAGCTTTAATGACTGGTGTAGTAATTCCTTGGGCAAGTCCGCTACATATAAACGGGATTGTATTTCCACTGCAAATCACAGATATCAATATTGGTATTTTATATGTATTTGGTGTGGTTTCATTTGGTGTTTACGGTATCATGATTGGAGGATGGGCATCAAACAATAAATATTCACTGTTAGGTGCATTACGCGCTTCCTCACAAATGATTAGCTATGAAATAGCCATGGGCTTGGCACTTGTTGCACTGATAATGAAAACCGGAACGCTGAGTTTAGGAGGTATTGTAGCTCAGCAAGGAGAAGGATTCTGGAATATTATTTATCAACCATTGGGCTGTTTGATTTTTGTGATTTGCGCTTTTGCCGAGACAAACAGAGCTCCATTTGACTTACCGGAGTGCGAGACAGAATTGGTGGGTGGCTATCATACGGAATATTCGTCCATGAAATTGGGATTTTATCTTTTTGCCGAATATATCAATATGTTTATTTCATCGGCAATTATTTCATCACTTTATTTTGGTGGTTATAATATACCATTTCAGTCCCATTTCGGCTTAGACGGTAATATTCTCTCAATACTTCAGTTTTTATTCTTCTTTGGCAAAATAATATTCTTTATATTTTTCTTCATGTGGGTACGCTGGACGATACCAAGATTCAGATATGACCAATTGATGAATTTGGGTTGGAAAATTCTGATTCCATTAGCTATATTCAATATATTACTCACCGGAGTAGGCATGTACGCATTGGGGAAAGTATAATCAGATATTTCAGTTTGCAATCGAATAGTTTGCAAACAGAATTCTGCAAATTGCAAATTATATGAAACTGACAAACAGAAGCAAATTAGTAGTAAAAAAAGAGATGTCTCTTTCTGAGAAGCTCTATTTGCCTGCAATTACTGCCGGTATGAGTATTACATTAAAGCACTTCTTTAAAAAACCTGCAACAATCAGATATCCCGAAGTTAAACGCGAGATTGCCCCCGTATATCGAGGTCAGCATGTACTAAAACGAGATGATGCCGGAGCAGAAAGATGCACTGCGTGTGGTTTGTGTGCCATTGCATGCCCTGCTGAAGCCATTACTATGGAGGCAGGTGAGCGTAAAAAAGGAGAGGAGCATCTCTATCGCGAAGAAAAATACGCAACAGTCTACGAAATAAATATGCTGCGTTGTATTTTTTGCGGATTGTGTGAAGAAGCATGCCCTAAAGAAGCCATTTTTCTTACTGACAGAATCATGCCGGTAAGTGTAACCAGAAACAAGATGATTTACGGCAAAGATTTACTTGTAGAAGATAAGAACAATCGTGTTGATGTGTCAAAAAGACAAACCCCACAAGTATTGGCATTTAAAAAAGATAAAACAAAAAAACACAATCAAACCTGGGAAGACAAACAAGCTTTGATTCAAGAAAACAAGCACCATTAATTTATGTTACTCTCACAATACATATTTTTCTTTTTGGCTTTTTTAGCGGTTATCAGTGCGCTGATGGTCATTTTGGATAAGAATCCTGTACACTCTGTGTTATACCTGATTGTTACCTTTTTTGCAATAGCCGGTCATTATGTTTTACTTAATGCCCAGTTTTTGGCGGTAGTACATATCATTGTTTACGCAGGAGCCATCATGGTTTTATTTTTATATGTCATTATGATGCTCAATCTTAATAAAGAAATAGAACCGCATAAAAAGAATTTGCCGAAGTTTATTGCAGTGGTAACGGCATGTCTGTTATTAGTAAGTCTTGTCAGTTTACTTAAGGGTGCTGAAAATTCAATGTTGCCTGCATTGAAATACAGTAATGTAGGCTTGGTAGAAAATTTAGGAAATACATTATTCAATGAATACATGCTGCCTTTTGAAGTGTCAAGCGTTTTGTTTTTATCAGCAATGGTAGGAGCAGTATTTTTGAGTAAGAAAGAAAATTGAATTCAGTTGGCAATTGACAATTATTCAGTTGGCAAAACAGAAATGATAAATGGGAACATATAGAGATTTA
>CAZPBT010000284.1:0-3296 GCA_964584555.1 uncultured Chitinophagales bacterium | reverse complement strand
ACAGAAAAAGGAGCGAATGGAGAAATTTCTGCCGAACAGGAAATAAAAATTTTACAAAAGTTATTTAACCAACGAAAAGAATCATTGGATATTTTTACCCGTGAAAATCGTCCGGAGTTGGCAGCAAAAGAAAAAGAAGAAATGGATATAATCGCATCTTATTTGCCAAAACAAATGAATGATGATGAGTTGAAAACAATTATCCTGTCTACAATAACAGAAACAGGTGCATCGTCTATTAAGGATATGGGAAAAGTGATAGGCAGCGTAAGCAAAAAAGTAGCAGGTCAAGCAGAAGGTGCAAGAATTTCTGCTATGGTAAAAGAATTACTGGGTGCATAGTAAAGGACGATTTCAGTATTTGATTTTTGATTTGGATGGGACAATTTCCAATCCAAGGGAAGGCATTTTCAATGCTTATCGGTATGCTTTTGGTAAAATGGACTTACCTATTCCGGATGATGACAAGCTGAAACAATATGTGGGACCGCCTTTGAGAAAGGTCTTTGGTGCTTATCTCAATAATAACGAGGCTGCTATTCAGGCTGCCATAACGGCTTACAGACACTATTATATAGACCAACAGGGTATGTACGAAAATGCACTGTTTGACGGAATGTTTGAGCTACTGTCCGGTTTAAATGATTATGGAATCACTTTGTCTGTTGCAACATTCAAGGGGGCGTCTGTTGATAAAATTTTGGATCATTTTGCAATTTCGCATTTCTTCCAGAATGTTGAGTATTATAATGAAGACAAGGGTATTGTAACCAAAGCCCAAATGATAACTAATATTCTGGATAGCCTGCAAATTACAGATAAAAATCAGGTATTGATGATTGGCGACCGTGAACATGATATATTTGCTGCACATGAAACTGGAGTTAAATCTTGTGCGGTGACTTATGGATTTGGATCTGTAGAAGAACTGAATAGGTGTAAGCCCGATTTTATGGTGAATGATGTCGCCACACTAAAGCAACTTGTCTTGCCGTCTGCATAATTTTTGGTTTTTTTGAAACTAACCTTACAAATACTCAATAGAAACTAACGAATACTAAGTATTTTATCATTTTATTTGTATTTATCCTACTTTTGGTATTAATTTTGAAACCATAAAGAAAATTTATTTTATGAAGAAAATCGTATTATCATTAGCAACATTACTTATCTTAAGCAAAAGTTTTGCAGGAGATATTTCAGAAAAAAGTAACTTATTCGGACTGCTCGGTGGTTTTAGTGTAAATACTATGAACTACAAAGAGAATTCTGACGATAAAAGAGGAGCAAAAGTAGGCGGGCTGTTTGGCTTTGCCTTCGAGCATCGTTTTAAGAACGTAGCAGCTATCGAAATCCAAGCATTATATGTAAATAAAGGAGCACAATCTAAGACAGACAATGCTTTTTTCAAAACGACAAACAGGTTGAACTTTCATTCTGTAGAGCTTCCTGTTTTGGCTAAATTTTATTTAGGTAAAAAGAAGATATTTAATATTAATGTGGGTGGCTATGCATCTTATGCCTTTGTTACCCAACTTAGAGTGAAAGGTGAAAATAAAGTTACCGGGGCTAATGTGGATGATAAGTCTGAAAATTTCTCAAAATCAGAAAATAATCCAAAAGATGTAAATGGCAACAGACCATTTAATGTTTATGATGCTGGTGTAATCGGTGGTTTCGAGTTTATTTCGCAAAAAGGAGTTGGCGCAGGAGCTCGCCTGTCTCAAGGTTTTATTGATTTTACGAATCCAAAATATATAATTGATGATGATAGAAAAGTATGGCATACTGGTGTTCAGTTTTATATGACATACAAATTCTAATAGTATTAAATAATCATAAGTAGCCGCCATTTTTGGCGGCTTTTTTATTTTGCGCTGATTTTATACTTACTTTTGTAATAGTGAATCCTCAAAAACATAATCCGGAAAACGTAGGTTTAGAATCTCGCAAGCAAGATCATATCCAGCTGGCATTCCAGTCACAAGTAGATAGTCTTTATCTCGATAAAAGATTTTCCTATGAACCGCTTTTTTCTGAGCATCCTAATAAGGAAAGACAACCTTTCTCATTCTTAGGTAAACAGATACAAACTCCAATTTGGGTGTCAAGCATGACAGGAGGTACTGAAAAGGCTTACACCATCAACCTTAACCTTGCAAAAGCATGTGCCAAATATAAAATGGGTATGGGTTTGGGATCTTGTCGTTCTATCCTGGAAAGCAATGACAGAATTCAGGATTTTGCTTTTCGCAATATCATCGGAAGTGATTTACCCTTTTATGCCAATATCGGCATTGCGCAATTGGAATTGCTCTTGCTGCAAAATAAATTGCACTTGGTAGATGAGTTGGTAGCCAAATTAAGTGCAGACGGTATTATCATTCACATCAATCCGCTACAAGAGTGGCTGCAACCCGAAGGCGATAAAATTGTACAAAAACCATTGGATACTTTGGTCGACTTCTTACACAAAACCAAACAAAAAGTCATAGTAAAAGAAGTAGGGCAAGGCTTTGGTAAGGAGAGTTTGCGTGCACTGGTACAATTGCCAATTGAGGCTCTTGAACTTGCCGGACATGGCGGTACTAATTTTTCTATGCTCGAATTATTGAGAAGTGATGAAAACAGAATGCATGCCTTTAAACAAATTTCACAAATTGGGCATACTGCCGAAGAAATGGTAACAAACCTTAACGACCTGAAACAAGAGTTGGGCGATAAATTTGTATGCGAAAATTTTATTATTTCCGGAGGAATTAAAAACTTTTTAGATGGCTACTATTTGATGGAAAAATTAAATGCCAACAGTGTATATGGACAAGCAAGTGAGCTGTTGAAGTATGCAGAAAAATCGTTTGATGCCCTGGATGAATATTTGGAATTGCAACATGCAGGATTAAAATTGGCAAAAGCATATTTCAGAGTAAAATAAACCGCTCTGAATATTAAATTATTTAGATTTAAGAATGAAGAAGTAATAGAAAATGTTGTAGAAGTGTTAGATAAAATTGAAAAAATTTGAAATAACCGCCTCCTTTAATTCCCCCTCCTTTGTAAGGAGGGGGTCAGGGGGTGGTAAAACAATGTGAATGCTAGCATCTTTGAACATAAGATTATTGAGATTTAAGAATGAAGAAGTAATAGATAATGTAGTAGAAGTGTTAGATAAAATTGAAAAATGTTTGAAATAACCGCCCCCTTTAATTCCCCCTCCTTTCTAAGGAGGGGGGCAGGGGGAGGTAAAACAATGTGAATGCTAGCATCTTTGAACATAAGATTATTGAGATTTAAGA
>CAZPBT010000283.1:0-3324 GCA_964584555.1 uncultured Chitinophagales bacterium | reverse complement strand
CAACATCAGGAAATTACACTGTTCATTTATCAACTTCACTAGGTTGCGATTCAAATGGGTTTTTGGCTTTAACTGTTAATCCAAATAAACTGACCACTCTGACTCGTCAGATTTGTCAGGGCGAAGAAGTAGTAATAGGAAACCACACTTATACCGTTTCAGGAAATTATGCAGATACATTTGCAACTAGTTTAAGTTGTGATTCAGTTGTACGACTAAATTTAACGGTGAATCCGGTGAAATTGACAAATTTGAATATTATTAAATGTACGGGCACTTCTTATACCATCGGTACACAAACATATACAGAAGGAGGGAATTATACCTTACATTTTCAAACTTCATTGGGTTGTGACAGTACTGTTTTCTTAGCACTTTCATTTTCTGATACCTTGCACGAGCAAGTAAACAGAATAATATGTCAAGGCGATAGTACACATGTTGGAGGTCAATATTTTTCAGTTGCAGGTGATTATGCAATTCATCTAACCGCTACAGAAGGCTGTGACAGTACGATACATTTGTCACTTCAGGTAAATCCGAATAAACATACGGATACTTCGTTTTCTATTTGTCAAAACGATACGTTGAAAATAGGGCAAAACAGTTATTCTACAGCAGGACAGTATGAGTTACATTATACTACATCACAAGGTTGCGACAGTTTACTTTCGTTCCAGCTTTTGGTTAATCCTAATCCGGCTATCAATGCCACCGCAGATCATGATTCAATCATTATTGGGCAACAAGTACAGTTGGATGTCATTCCTGAAGGAGATTTCAGTTACAATTGGTTACCAGCTGATCAGGTATCGGAAACAACAATTGCCAATCCTGTTTCATCGCCTTTACAAACTACTATTTACACAGTTCAAGTAACAGATGTAAATGGATGTCATACGAAAGACTCAATAACTGTCATTGTTATTATTCCTGATTGCAATAATGGAAATGTCTTTTTACCGAATGCATTTACGCCAAATGGCGATGGTAAAAATGATACGTTTATGGTAAGAAGTGAAATATTAAAATCGGGTTATCTGATGATTTTTGACAGATGGGGAAATAAAATTTTCGAATCTGATGATATACATAATGGTTGGGATGGAAAATACAAAGGCAAGCTTTGTCAGGATGACAGTTATGCTTATTACTTTAAAGGTGAATGCATTCAGGGAAACACTTTTACACTGAAAGGTAATGTAACACTATTAAAATAGCAAAAATTGATATTTGTTAAGAATATTTTTGCACATTTTAAACTAAAACAGATCAATTAGTGTGGATAATAAAAAAAAGTGATTTTTTTTTCATTCCAAGTATCGAAGAATAGTTAAAATAGCTTAAATTTGATGGCTTCAAATACTTTTTGAGAGAAGTATTTTAAATACTAATGCATCAAGAAAACCGTAATGTTTTTCCCTTGGAAATTATAATAGGTTTATTTAAGCTTTAGATACCATTTTTTATATAAATTATTAAATATATTTTTATGAACAAAAATCTTATACTCTTATTTGTGCTAGTTATTCTAAGCTTTAAATTACATGCTCAAGACGAGGGTGGACACGAAAATGGTTCCCGAACTCAAGCAAAAGATTCCATTTCAGCTTATTTGAGGGGTACTACAGTTACAATAGATAATCAAATATTTGATTATCGTGTATTAAAATACTATCCGGAAAATATTTTACGCGGATTGGATCCGATAAAAAGAAAACAGATTTTCATTATTTATAACCAATCATATAGCGTGACAGATTTAAGTTCATGTGCCGATTTAAAAGAATATGATATCGATATTGCCCGTTTGGAATCAAACAGGCTAGAAGATTCACGAATTACTGTTGAATATGGCAAAAATTGCAACGTGCATGTGCAGTTGCTGTCTCGAAAAGAGCTTAATGTATTGCTGAATGCAGTAAAATAATTCAAATTATAAAACACTCCGAATGAAAAACAAAATATTATTTGCACTTTTTTTATTATTTGCAACAGTAAATATTACAAAGGCTCAAGTTTACTCTATGAGCGGTAATAATGGTCAAACTATTTCTGCCTGTCGCGGTGCTTTGCGTCAAACGCCAACCGATCAGTATTCATGTTATTCAGATATATTTGGAGGATGGAGTGGATATTCCAGCAATTTAAATCAAACAGTCACATTATGTGCACCAGCAGGGCAGCAAGTGCGTATTAGTTTTATGTGGTGGGATTTAGAAACAAATTATGACTATGTTAGAATTTATGACGGCGTAGGTACTGGAGGAACTTTAATTGGCACGGTAAATGGAAGCGGTGACATATATAATCCTCATGCACCTAAGGCCTATACATCCACAAGTAGCTGTATGACAATACAATTTACTACTGATGGCTCTGTAAACTGGTGTGGTTTTGAGGCAATATTTGGTTGTACACCACAAGTTTGTAATAATAATACTCCGGCGAATGATGCTTGTTCTAGTGCACCACTTATATGCGATTTGAATGGCTATTGCGGAAATACTACCGGTTGGTATACACAAGATAATGGAGCAATAGGATCAACAGGTTCACCAGCTGGTCCATTCTGTGGCTCAATTGAAAATAATTCATGGCTATCTTTTATTGCAGCTGCTACATCAGCTACATTTAATATCACTTCATCCAACTGTACTTATACCACTTCCGGTATTCAGGCAATAGTGTTTAGTACAACAAACTGTTCTTCATTTACCAGTAAATCAAATTGTGTAAACCAAAATACAGGCTCAGGTACATCAACGCTTACAGCAACGGGTTTAACAGTTGGACAAAAATATTATATTATGGTAGATGGATTTGGTGGTAATGTTTGCGATTATACAGTTGTTGCGAATACTGGTGTTCAGGTTATTACCTTAACCTCTAATCCTGCAAACGGCACAATTTGTAATGGAGAAACGGCGACTATTACTGTTAATAATGCCCCTGTAGGCACTACGTATAGTTGGACTCCAACGGCTACAATAATTGGGAGTACTACAGGTGCTTCGGTTACTGTTAACCCAACAACCACTACGACATATAATTGTCAAATAACTCTGCCAAATGGTTGTGGTATTCAAAATGAAACATATACCATTACTGTTAATCAAAAAGCTACCCCTACTTTTACACAGCTTGGTGCATATTGCGTAGGACAAACACCGGGTACATTACCGACAACATCCAATAACGGCATTACCGGTACATGGAATCCAGGCACAGTGAGTACGGCAAGTGCAGGCACTACTACCTATACGTTCACTCCAACAGCAGGACAATGTGCCACAACAACAACCATGAGTATTGTAGTGAATG
>CAZPBT010000282.1:0-3346 GCA_964584555.1 uncultured Chitinophagales bacterium | reverse complement strand
CTCGACATATACCGCTCATAAGGCAAGCGCGCTTGTATACTTCTCGACAAAGTGATTTCATCCACATATTCGAGTTCGCCGCCAAACGAAATACCGCGTGCTATGGTGGTAATTTTTATGGGCATGACCGCCAGTTGTTTCGACAAATAAAAGATAGTCGTATCACCGTCTAATGTTGGATTAAGTGCCATGATGATTTCTTTCACCTCACCGCCTTGTACGCGCTCCATCAGTTTGGCAATATTCAGTTTGTCCGGCCCTATGCCATCAATAGGAGAAATCAAGCCCTCTAAAACATGATATACCCCGTTGTAATTCTTTGTGTTTTCGATGGCAATAATATCTCTGAAATTCTCCACAATGCATATTGTACTTTTATCCCTGTGCGGGTTGCCGCATACCGAACAAATTGCCGCATCTGATACATTATGACAAACCTCGCAAAATTGTATCTCCTTGCGCATGCGTGAGATTGCCTGTGCAATTTGTTCCGTATCGGCAGTTTCTTTTTGTAACAAATACACCACCATTCGCAATGCAGATTTTTTGCCAATGCCCGGTAGCTTGGCAAATGCGTTTACGGCATCTTCAATAAGTCTGGATGGAAATTGCATGGGCTAAAGATAGGATTTCTCTTTTTGAAATTTTAGCATAAAGTCGACTCCGACGACGAGCAACTACAATTGTTTGATATAGCTGATTTATGAAATAATAAATCTATTTTTAGACAGTCAAATCAAAAAAATCAGCATGAACACCAGTTTAATCTTCGTTTGTCTTATTGCTTATTTCATTTTCTTGTTTGTAATCGCTTGGGTTACCTCCCGCAATGCCAGCAACAAAGATTACTTTGTCGGTGGGCGTTCATCGCGTTGGTATATCGTGGCGTATGGTATGGTAGGTACTTCCTTATCGGGAGTTACATTTATCTCCGTGCCCGGCAAAGTAGGCACTGCACATTTCTCCTATTTTCAGGTGGTACTGGGTTATCTGATTGGCTATTTTGTAGTGGCGTATATATTATTGCCACTTTATTACCGGCTCAACCTCACTTCTATCTATACTTATCTGCAACATCGCTTTGGCAATACTTCATATAAAACGGGTGCAGCCTTTTTTATCTTATCCAGAACCTTAGGGGCTACACTTCGATTGTATTTAGTTATTAATGTCTTGCAGATTTTTCTGTTGCCGGAGGGAATGGGCTATTTTACTTTAGCGGCAACTGTTATTCTCACCATGATATTGCTATATACTTTTAAAGGAGGTGTAAAAAGCATAGTCTGGACAGATATGCTGCAAACAACTTTTATGCTGCTGGCACTGGTGACTTGCGTATGGTATATAAAAAACCAGTTGGGCATGAGCGTGGGGGGTATGATGTCTGCTTTGCAAGAAAAGGGATATACCCAGATTTTTATGACAGACTGGCTAAAGCCTAATTTCTTTATGAAGCAAATAATTGGCGGCATGTTTATCACCATCACCATGACGGGATTAGACCAAGAAATGATGCAAAAAAACATCAGTTGCAAAAACCTCGGCGATGCGCAAAAGAATATGGTAACCTTTAGTTTTATTTTGGTAGCCGTTAATCTCATTTTCTTAGTGCTTGGCGGAGTCTTGTTTTTATACGGGGAGCAACTTAATATTGCCCACATAACGGATGGTAAGTTCCAGTTGTGGGATGCTGTATCGCATACATTTGTTGCTAAAAACAGCGATGATTTATTCCCGACAATCGCACTCAATTATCTTACTCCTGTTATTTCCATATTGTTTATCATCGGTTTGATTTCCGCACTTTTTCCTAGTGCCGATGGTGCACTTACTGCACTCACTGCTTCATTTTGTATTGATATTTTGGGTATTAACCAAGATGAAAATCTAAGCGAAGATGACAGAACAAAAACTAGATTAAAAGTGCATTTCACCTTTGCGTTTGTTTTCTTGTTATTTGTTTTAGGATTTAAAATCCTCAATAAAGAAGCCATTATTGATACCTTACTGAAAATAGCCAGCTATACGTATGGACCGCTATTGGGTTTGTTTATGTTTGGCATTTTAACCAAGCGTACTATCAAAGATAAACTCACCCCGTATATCTGTATCGCTTCGCCGGTTATTTGTTTTCTGTTAGACATGAATTCCACGAAGCTCATTCCTGATTTCAAATTCGGACCCGAGATGCTATTATGGAATGGATTGCTGACGTTTTTAGGTTTATATCTGATATCGGGCACAAGTAAACAGGGTGATAATATATTAGATGATAGTCTAATCTCCTCCAAATAAAAATTTACTATCTTAGCAGGCTGTTTTTCTCTGAAAAACAACTGAATAACTTTTAACTATAGCACATGTCATTAGAAGATTTTAAAAAGAAAAGACCTTATCGCCAGCGCAACTGGACACAAGTAAATGCATCCAACTCCTGGAGTATGTTTCGCATTATGAGTGAATTTGTAGATGCCTATGAAAAGATGGACAAAATTGGTCCGTGCATTTCCATATTTGGTTCTGCACGCACCAAACCCGAAAACCCTTACTATTCCATGGCTACCAAGGTAGCAGAGCGTTTGGTGGAAGAAGGCTATGGTGTTATTACCGGAGGTGGTCCTGGCATAATGGAAGCCGGCAATTTAGGAGCACAAAATAAAGATGGCAAATCAGTAGGATTAAATATTGAATTGCCTTTTGAGCAGGGCCATAATCCGCATATTGACCACGATAAGGTCATCACACATCATTACTTTTTTGTACGTAAAGTAGTGTTTGTAAAATATGCACAAGGCTTCGTTTATCTGCCCGGTGGTTTTGGAACATTTGATGAGCTTTTTGAAGTAATGACACTGGTGCAAACAAAAAAAATAGACAGAGTACCAATTGTATTAATGGGAAAAGCATTTTGGTCGGGCTTGATAGACTGGATTAAATCGGAGGTACTGGGCAATCAGCACAATATAAACGAGGAAGACTTAAATTTATTCCTGATAACAGATGATGTAGAAGAAGCCGTACAGCATATCAATAATTTTTACGATACGGAGCATCATGAACTGGCACCGAATTTTGCGTAGAGATATTACTCCGTAATTCTCAATATTGACAATTAGCTTTATTGTTTTTTCGCATAAGACTTAGTGTTACAAATTTGGTACTATATTTTACAATAAAAAGCAAGGGCACACCGTAGGCGCGCCCTCAATGTTTTTACACACAATACATTATTTTTTTAGTAAATCTCTGATTTCTGTTAGCAATACTTCTTCAGCCGGTGGTGCCGGTGGTGCAGCAGCAGCTTCTTCTTTTTTCATTTTGTTAATCGCCTTGATAATCATAAAGA
>CAZPBT010000281.1:0-3349 GCA_964584555.1 uncultured Chitinophagales bacterium | reverse complement strand
TCAAATCTTTTCTTATTTTTGAGTACTATTCTTTGTAAGTAATATATGCGGTTATCTATTGTGTTTTATCTGGTTGCAATTTGCATTTGTAATAGCTTTTCCCAAACGGCAAAATATTTCCCAAAGCCGCCTCCGGATACTGCTCAGAAAAAGAAAATACAGATTATTCAAGCTGACTCGATGGTATATACCACTCAGGAACTCGGTAAATTTCGTAAATTATTAAACCACGTTATTCTGAAACATGAGGATGCATTAATGTATTGCGATAGTGCAATCATCGATGTGGATGCCAACTACCTCACAGCTTATGGCAAACAAGTGCATATCAACAAAAGCGATACCGTTCAGGTTTGGGGTGATTTTTTAGAATACTTTGGTGATCAGCATCTGGGGAGATTAACCGGTTCTTGTTCTATGCGAGACAATGCGATGATATTGACCGCTCCCGAAATCAACTATAACACACAAACCGATATTGGAAATTATATGAGTGGCGGAAGAATTGTAAATAAAAACACAACGATTACCAGCGCTATCGGTTACTATTATCACAATACCGGAATAGCTGTCTTTTATGGCGATGTTCATTTGCATGACGAGGATAAAAACATTTATGCCGACTCATTGAGATACGATTTAAACAAAGAGATTGCCTATTTTATTACTAAAACTAAAATCATTGACAAGGATTCGAATGTTATCATTACCGATGAAGGTTATTACGATACGAAAAAGAAAAAAGCATTCTTTACCAAAAGTGTGGAATTACACAAAGAAGACACCTATGTAAAAGCCAACACTTTGGATTATGATGATGAAGAAAAACGATCAGTAGCTCAGGGCAATGTAATTTTCAGCGATTCTTCGCAAAATATAACCTTGTTGAGCAATTACATGTATTCTGAAGAAAAAAACAGTTTGCTTTATGCATATAAAGATCCCTTGTTGATTAAACCTGCAGACAACGGAAAAGATACGCTCTATTTGAGCGCAGATACGATTTTAACCTATAAAATTGCTATACAGGATACGGCCTCTGAAATTGATTCGATTCGTATTTTACAATCATTTTATCATACAAAAATAAAACAGGGCGAAATGAGTGCCAGATGTGATTCGATGTATTATGACGAACTTGATTCAATTTATAAACTCTATGTAAAACCTGTTCTATGGATGGACTCAACACAAATAAGTGGTGATTCTATTTTTCTGATTACTAAGAACAAAGTCATTAGCGAAGTGCAGGTGTTTAACAATGCCTTTATTATCAATCTGCAAGATGCTGCTATTTTTAATCAAGTAAAAGGGAAATTTATTACTGCCTATATAGAAGACGACAAAATTAAGAAAGTGGATGTTGACGGAAATGCAGAAAGCATTTATTTTATTCGTGATGATGACGAGGCGTATATTGGTGCTAACAAATCTAAGTCAGGATTTATCACGATGAATTTCAAAGACGATAAAGCAGATCGCATAAAACTGACCATTTCACCGGAAGCTGTTTTTACCCCCATGAAGAAAATACAACCCGAATCATTTCGATTGGAGGGTTTTAACTGGCAGTGGAATCTTGCGCCAAAAACGATAGAAGATGTGATAAGGGATAAAAGTCAGTATCAAAAATATTTACTGAACCAACAACGTATGGTAACATTTTAAACTCATTATTAAATTATAGATGAAAAGACGCCATTTCTTAAAAAAAACATTGACCAATTTGCCTGTATTAATTGCAGCACCTACATTAATCGCAGCATCTTGCAATAAAGAAGAACTCAACCCGAATGATTTGACCGTAGTAGTTGTAGGTGCAGGCATATCGGGACTTGCCGCAGCCAAAAAACTTAAAAACAAAGGGTTTAAGGTTATCGTCATGGAAGCACAAGATAAGGTAGGCGGCAGATTGCGAACCAATCGCAGTTTGGGTGTGGCATTTGATGAAGGTGCCAGCTGGATACACGGCATAGATGGCAACCCCATCACGACACTTGCGCAAGAAGCAGGAATGAGTGCATTTTACACCGACGACAACAGCAGAAAATCGTATGATATTGGCGGAATACTTCGCAATGCATCGACATATGATACTGCTGAAGAGGAATACTATACGATAATCGAAAGCATGATGAATTATGGCAGTGCGGATAAAAGTTTTGAAACCGTATTTAATGCCCGCTATCCGGATAAAGCCAATGACAGGCTTTGGAAATTTTTGCTTTCCACCTATATGACATTCGATACCGGCGATTTAGATAAGTTATCCTCTTTGCTCTATTATGAAGGTGAAGAATATGCCGGTGTTGAAAAAATTGCTACAAACGGATACGATACCATTGCCAACTATTTAGCTAACGGACTGGATATTATGCTCAATCAGCGCGTTTCTGCAATTGATTATTCTTCAAAAAAAATAAAAGTAACGCATAATGCAATAATTACGGAAGCTGATTTTGTAATCGTTAGTGTGCCCTTAGGTGTTTTAAAAAACAACAGTATTGCTTTTACACCCGCTTTGCCTTCAGCCAAACAAAATGCCATCCAGAAAGTGGGTATGAATTGTGTGAATAAATTTTTGCTGACTTGGAATACAGCCTTTTGGGATGATGTACAGTATATTTCTTATACTCCTGAAATAAAAGATAAGTTTAATTATTTTGTGAATGTCAAAAAAGCAAACCCTTCAGTAAATGCTCTGATGACTTTTGCCTATGCCAATTATGCCAGACAAACAGAAAGCATGACAGATGCGCAGGTAATAAGTGAAATCATGCTGCATTTAAAAGACATGTATGGTAGTAGCATACCTAATCCGACTAATTTTTTGCGTACTAAATGGAATAGCAATATCAACAGTTTCGGTGCCTATTCTTACACGGCTGTGGGTACAGAAATGAGTCATTTTGAAGACCTTGCAGCAACGGTGAACGATCAGTTGTTTTTTTGCGGAGAGCACACCGAAGTTGATTACTTTTCTACTGCACATGGTGCTTATCTAAGTGGCATAAGAGAAGCTGATAATATTATTGATTTACTTTAAACTATGGAAGATAAATCTCAAGCATACAGACAGCCTTTAGTAACCGCAACCGGTATTATTTTAGGCTTCATCTTAAATTTTGCAGCCTCATTCGTAAAGTCTGAGAGTATGGTAGCTGATATAATTTCCTATCTTATTGGAATATTTATTCTGACCGGCATCATTTGCTTGATTGCCGTACTGTACAGAGCTTTAAAGATGAATGCAGCTGATATAAATACGGAAAAATATTATCAAAAAACACTAAAACTATTTATATTTGGCATCAGCATTTCATTTGCAGGAGTGCTAATAGATATGTTC
>CAZPBT010000280.1:0-3381 GCA_964584555.1 uncultured Chitinophagales bacterium | reverse complement strand
CCAAAACTGGAATCAATAATTCTCCAGTATAATGGTATGCCTCTGATTGGCCCACAAATAAATGCAAGAGGTATTACACTAATACAGGCTATCATGCCAAATTCTACTATCCATATATTACGAACCGGATCTTTATAGGCACCATAGAATAATAGGGCGAGCAAAAGATGGGCAAAAGCAAGCCAGTCGGTACCATAAAATATAAAAGGATAATTTTTAGCAGTATCGTGTACACCAATACTTACTTGATTCAGGAAGTCGGCAATAGAACTGAAATTTTCCCGGATATATTGATTGTTACTAAAATAATGATCGTATATATTAATCTCTGTTTCAATTGGAAATGCAGTTATGCCGCTAAGTGCTAAACTAAACATAAAAATGACTGTCCAGCATCTGATATTTTTCAATCTTTTATTTTCAGAATTTCTCATAACTTTCAAATTTTCTGTAAAGTTATATCGAATTCAAAAGCGGCAGGAGAATTTAAATATCTTTAACTATGGTCAAACTAAATTATAAAATCTTCTCCCACATTAAGCACATGTAGTGCTGCTTTAAGATGATTAGATGCCTTTGATTTTTTTAAAAGATGTAAAGGCTCACTGGCAGGCTCTTCGCTTAAATCAAACGTACCGTAATGCATGGGAATAAAATGTTTGCCTTGCAATTCATTGCATGCTTGCACAGCCTCATCGGGAGAGGTATGTGCCCATTCCATCACATATTTGGGCTTGTATGCTCCAATGGGCATCAGGCAATAATCTAATTCGGAAATATAATTTTGTATCTCTTTGAAATGTTTGTCATAGCCCGTATCACCGGCAAAATAAATGCTTTTTTCCGGTGAAAATATGCCGAAACTACCCCATAGTTCTTTGTTGTAATCATATAGAAATCTGCGATTCCAATGTTTTGCCGGTAGAAAAACGAAACGAATATTTTTCATGGAAAACGTTTGCCACCATGCCATTTCAACTATTGTTTTAAATCCGCAGGAGGACAGCAGTTTGGTAAATCCCATCGGGCATAATACACTTAGATCAGGATTATGTTGCACAATTTCTTTGAGTGAAGTAATATCCAAATGGTCGCGATGACCGTGAGATAAAACCACACAGTCGATATTATTTAACTGCTTAACAGCACATGGCAACTTATGTTTTCTTTTCAAACCGAATGGTGAAGGGCTATGAAAAACAGGATCAGTAATGATGCGTAAGCCATCAAGCTGTATGTAAAAGGTAGAATGCCCAAGCCAAACCAGTTTGTCTTCTGCCGTATGATTAAATGCAGTATTGTGTATGACTTGCGGTACAAATTTATCCGATTTTTTTTCGTGGTATTGCGGATTGCGTGTCGTCATCCATTTGATTAGTTGCTGATAGGGTAATTTGTCTTTTTTATCTTTAAAAACAAATTCTCCATCCAATACTAAATTGCCCTTAATATCATTCCTAATGAAAGCAAGTTGAGGATTATAACGAAATTCTTTTTTCATAATATAAAAAAACCTGCCGTAGTTCGACAGGTTTTTATTTAAGGTGATGAATTTTATTTAGCTTGTTTGAAATCTACACGTCTGTTAATTTGGTGCTGATTTTCTGTGGCAGCATCTTTAATTGTCGGATCCATTTTTCCTAATGGTAAGCGTTTGAATCTGTTTTCCGGAATACCGTAGTTTTTCTTCAAGTAATTAATAGCGGCATTCACACGGTTTTCAGACAATTTCTGATTGTACTCTACAGAACCTCGGCTATCGGTATGACCTTGTACTTCCACAATTAAATCCGGTTTTTTCTTCATGGTAGCGGCTACTTTTTTCAATTCTGTAGCAGCTGCCGGTGTAATATTGTATTTGTTCAAATCGTAGTAAATAGAAATCAACTGCCATTCATCTGTTTCAACTTTTACCGTGTCAGTTACTTTTCCAACAACAGTTATAGAATCGGTGACAGTGCGTTTAACCTCTTCTGTTAAAATGGCTTTTACGTTTTTACAATTCTCAATTGGTAACTGTGGAGTAGAGTAAGGCTCTGGATCATCACAATCCGGACAACCATCTTTGTCGCTGTCTAATGCAACACCATGAGTATCCACAGGACATCCTTTTTTCGTGTTAGGTTCTTGATCCATGATATCCAAAACACCAACGCCATCCGTATCCTTCAAGTCTACCGGTTTTGGTGCTGGAGGCTGCATAGCAGCAATAAATGCCAATGGATTCACCCATTCGATATGTTCTTTCTGAGAACCGATTCTGCCAAATTTATAAGCTACATTTACATTGATATAGGCATAAGCATCACGGTTGATTTTTGAAAGCGATAATTTGCCGTCTGAACCATCATAATTAAATGCATCTAATTTATCAGAGTTTAAGAAAACAAATACACCCTCTAAACCGAGATCAAAAGATTTGCTGAGTTTAAATTTGAAGCCGTTTGTAATCGGAAATATCGTTTCTGTAAATTTGTTTGTATATCCTCTCAGATATTGTGAATTAGTAATCGGTTTATCATCTTTTACATTATACAATTGAGAAGAGGTACGGATAAAACCTACACCGATTTTAGAATAAAAAGTAAAGATTCTGTTTTTAATAGGCTTTTTAGTGATTTGTGAACGGATATATTTGTTGTAATTATTACCAATACCTAACCAGTCGATATAGAAGTTAACAGATGCCTGATGAAAAAGTGTTGTTTTGAAATACACAGGTTGGTCAAATCCCAAAACTTTCCAATATTGTCTTTCTTCCGCAAAACCACCTCGATCAACTGTTCTTCCTAAAATTTTTCCAAGAGTATAGTCGATATTCAAACCAAATGCACTGGTAAACATTTTAGTAAGTCCCGCACCACATGCCCATTGTAACTCACTGGGTTTTTTAGTTTGACGCACCCAGTCATAACTTCTGATATCAGTGAATGGGGTAGTCGTGCCAAAATGTGCTATTAGTAACCAGTCTTTCAAGTATTTCTTGGTATCGACTTTGTACATCTTGCTACTTGTTTTGTCTTCCTTTTTTTTCTCTGTTTTTTGAGCAAATAAAGATGCTGAAAACATTAGCAGTAGCGTAAAAAATAATACGTGAACGGAACTCTTTTTCATTAAATTCTAAATTTTGAATAAAGATAGTAAAATGCTTTTTAAATTCAAAGCAGAAAAATAAGATTAATTTATTACTCTATATAATTGAGATCTTTGCCAAACGTATCCTGCATTAATTTTAATACAATAAACGCCAAACCAAATACAATGATGCCAGTATAAACTGTTGCAAGGATATAGGTTTGTCCGGCTCGCTGAAAAATATCAATAATTACATTGATTACGGGTACTGCACCACGCACAAAATTAGGCACAGAAGTAGTTACT
>CAZPBT010000279.1:0-3421 GCA_964584555.1 uncultured Chitinophagales bacterium | reverse complement strand
CAAAAAGGATTAACCAACACAATCAGCCCATTGCCACTTTAAAAATATATGCCGTTGAGAAGTGATACTTCACTTAAAATGAAAAATCAGCACTTCCCACTTATTGCTATATTTTATTTATGTAATTTGCATTTGAGAATAATAAAACTTCACATTTTCACATTTTCACAGTATCTAATTTTATCGGTGTCGTAGAAGAAAGTTACTTCGAAAATTCTATTAAAATTTGTATCGATATTCCACTTGGAATATAAACACTTTCTTCACCTGTAACCTGAATAAATTAATTCAGTAAAAGAGTAAAAACCCAGCACTCAAATCATCAAATTACCAAATTATTTCATTTCCAAATTATTTCATCTCCACATCATCACATTTTCAAATTATCTCATTCCCACACTTTCACATTTTCTCATTTCCACATTATCAAATTATTCCCGGTGTAAAAGCTAACTTGGTAGAAGCGTTGGTTTGAAAAACCAAAGGAGTTGGTTCGATTCCAACTTATACCACTTTCATTTTTTCTGTCGATATTGTCTAATAAATTCATAATATCGAGTCTTGACTCTTGGTTCTTGATTCTTGAATCTTGACATTTGATTCCTGACTTAAAAAATAATAAAAAAATGGCAAAATTAAAATTACAAGGCAAAGACCTTAGAAAAATCAACTATCCGGAAGACCGCACAATAGCGATTGTCATTGATGTAATGCATAAACATTTTAAACATTATACATTAGAAAGCGCACTGTCATTGCTGAAGGAAATCCTGGATAACCCGTTCGAATTTTCGGAAAATGAACCGCTGTCTAAAATTGCACAAGCATTGATTGACTACAACGTAAAATGTCTGATAAAAGGCGAACAAGAAAAAATGACGATAGCAGCCGAATTGCTTCAAGACAGATTAGAACAACCTGCTCGCCATTTCGCATTCCGAAACGATACATTGGAGTACGCGTCCTTTGGGATGAACCATATTGAAGAAGGCGCATTAAAACAAATGGAAACAGCCATGAAACTGCCCGTTACAGCAGCAGGTGCGCTTATGCCCGATGCGCACCAAGGTTATGGTCTGCCTATTGGCGGCGTTTTAGCTACAGAAAATGCCGTCATTCCTTATGGTGTCGGCGTGGATATAGGTTGCAGGATGAGCCTTTCTGTATTTGCTGTCAGCGAAAAAATGCTCAAATCCAAACAAGCTTATTTTGAAAAAATACTGAAAGAAAATACATTGTTTGGGGCAGGGAAGGAGTTTGTAAAATCGGCAGAACATGCTATTTTGGACAGAACTGAATTTAATGAAATACCGATGCTGAAATCCTTGCAGTTAAAAGCGGCTAAACAATTGGGATCATCAGGTTCGGGTAATCATTTTGTGGAGTTTGGTATTGTAGAAATTACCGACGCAGCAAATAACATGCATTTACCCGTTGGTAAATATCTGGGTTTGTTGTCGCATTCCGGCTCGCGTGGTCTGGGTGCTACGGTGGCTAACCACTACACCAAACTGGCGATGGAAAACTGCAAACTGCCGCAAGAGGCTCGTCATTTAGCTTGGTTTTCGCTGGATACGCAAGAAGGATTGGAGTACTGGCAAGCAATGAATTTATCCGGAGATTATGCCTCTGCCTGCCATCATACGATACACTATAAAATTGCAAAAGCGTTGAATGAAAATGCAATCAGCGTGATAGAAAATCATCATAATTTTGCATGGAAAGAAGTGCATAACGGTAAAAATGTAATTGTACACCGAAAAGGTGCTACGCCTGCAGGAAAAAATGTAATGGGCATAATTCCAGGTTCGATGACTGCACCGGGATATATTGTAAGCGGAAAAGGTAATGAGGCATCCTTGCATTCGGCTTCGCATGGTGCAGGACGAAAAATGTCGCGCTCCAAAGCGCAGTCTTCAATTTCTATGTCAGAGATGAAAAAACTATTGAGTGAAAATGGCGTTACCTTAATTGGAGGCGGATTAGATGAGGCACCGCAAGCCTATAAAGACATACAAAAAGTGATGCAGGCACAAACCGATTTAGTACAGGTTGAAGGATTGTTTTATCCGAAAATAGTAAGAATGGATGGGTAGTGGAGAGTGTAATAGTTTAGGAGTTAAAGAGTGAATGAGTTTGTGAATGTTGTAGGTGAAAATTATCCGGATAAAATGGAGTGTGGGGAATTTGCGAAGCAAATTCCCCAATGTTTTTTTACTATGGATTAAAATCTTCTTGCTTACTGTCTGATTCTCCGATGTTTTTTTGTTACACTTTCTATCTTTGCTCTCACTTCATCACTCATATAAAGTATGTATCATAATGCTTGGAGTTATATAATAAATTTGTCATTCTGCAGATTGGACACAACTTTACATTTAGAAGCTTTTAACTTAGTTTTAATAATATATGTATTAATTGATTAGTTTATGGCGTATTTCTTATAAAAATTAAATCCTTTTTCATTGTTACTTTGTCTTTTGATTTAGGAATACAATCGGCATATTTTTCCCAATTATTTTCTAATATAATTTCTATATCAGCATAACTGATGATTATTTTTTGAGGGTTAATTTTTTGATTTAATTGCTTATGTTGTTCTTTAGTTAAGTTTGATGGGCAAGCATTAGTCCATGCTAATTCAATTTCAAAATGTCCAATGCTATCAGTAACAATATGCTTAGTTAGATTACCAAATCTCACAGTTAACCGAGTATTCTTAAGTATTATGTTGTTTACAGTATAGGCTGTGCCATTTAAAAAATAAGTTCCAGAACAGCCTTTTCCTAAGACTAATGATGCAGAACATAAAATACATATTAGCGGGAAGCCAATAAATAGCGTTGTCTTCTTTAAAATGCTTTGATTTATTGTTATTCTCATTACTTTGTATAGCGTTAATTATATAAATAAGTAATATGATATTAAATTATTTGCATTTTTAATGAATTTGAATAAAATATAAAAAATAAACTGTATTTATAGAGCTGTTGCTTAGCTTGTATGCTTGTATATTGAGTTTGTATTTTTCTTTTGATTTCACTATAGAAATATACAAAAAAATAATGGAATTTTTGTCCTGAGTTTCAGTACAACTGAACTCTGGCAATTCATGCAGCTTCTTTCTAAATCACTCGTTGTGCGGTTTGAACCACATAGAAACATAGCATTATACATCATAAATTGCGGTTTGGTGCAAATCGTCAGATAGCCAAGCAAAAAATAGAGTATCGCCAAAGGCGATTCCTATATTTTTCTATTCTTACCTCAATCTTTGTATTGTTAGAGTTTGTTAATCCTAAAATAAATCTATGCCTCTATGTGGTAAAAATTATAAATTAAACCACATAAAGGGTTCTAAATACTGTTTTGATTTTTCGCACTAACAAATAGCAACTTCCTTCTTCACTAATAACCTAAG
>CAZPBT010000278.1:0-3445 GCA_964584555.1 uncultured Chitinophagales bacterium | reverse complement strand
TCAATTTATTTAGTGCTATCCATTTCGGGATTTCTCGCTGTGCTCGAAATGACGTGCATTACAATTCAATCTTCAATAATTCTGCAATTCGTTTTTCTAATTTTTCTTTTAAGGGTGTGTAATTTATCCTATCAATTACTTCTTCACCAAATGCAAATACTAATAAACTTCTTGCCGTTTCTTTCCCAATACCGCGGGCTTGCAAATAAAATAATTCGCTGTCTTCAATTTGTGATGATGTGGCTCCATGTGAGCATTTTACATCATCTGCAAAAATTTCCAATTGCGGCTTCGTATAAATATTGGCATCATTGCTCAACAAAATATTCCTATTGCTCTGGAATGCATTTGTTTTTTGTGCAGCTTGTGCCACAACTATTTTCCCATTAAAAACTCCCGTTGATTTTCCTCCCAGAATACCTTTATACAATTCAAAACTTTCACAATTCGCAACATTATGATTGACTAATGTCCTGTTGTCCACATGTTCTTCATTCAGCAATAAATACAGCCCGTTCATGTGTGTTTCGGCTCGCTCTCCATTGACGTCGAACTGCGATACATTGCGAATAATTTTACCGGTAAATGTCAATGTCGTGCAATTGCAAATAGAATTTTTGGCTTGTATAACAAGGAGATTGTCGGTAATATTGGAAGTGTCTCCTGCGTCTTGTATCTTATACCATTCCACTAAAGCGTGTTCTGCAATGTCTATCTCAGTAACTGTATTGATATACGTAGCTTGCGTTTCATAGTTCAAAAAATATTCGGCAAATTTAGCTTGCACATTTTTGCCAATCTTTATCCTGTTTTTTATGTTGATGATATTGCTTGTGTTCGTGTTGATATAGAAAATTTCAATGAGTTCATCTCCAATTAGCTGATCACCTATTTCTAAAAAAATGCCATTTACTGAAAGTGCATTATTCAGTTCTATCAAGAAGTTGTTGCTGTTGATTTCGGAACTGTTGTTTTGATTCCAGAAATTTATTTTAGGATGATTGATTAATACAGATAATTCATCATGGAAAATGCCATCTACAAAGACTAGCTTATTTTTACTTATGGAGTGTGCTTCAACAAATTCTTTTGCAATTTCTTTTCTTTCAAATTGTGTAGCCGGAGTAAACCCTTGCTGTAAAATTTTATTGTAATACGTGTATTTCCATTCTTCATTTTTCATAGATGGAACGCCAATATTAATTGCATTTTGCAAAGATGCATTTTGATTTTTATCCTTGACTATTGGCAATATATTTTCTAGTTCTTGTTTCATTGCTTTTTGTTTTGCGTCATTTCGACGATAGGAGAAATCTGTTCAATTTTTTTAGAGCCATTCAATTCGAGATTTCTCGCTGCGCTCGAAATGACGGTGCTCATTACATTACTACATTTTCAAATTCTTCATATCCTTTCTCTTCCAGTTCTAAAGCCAAGGATTTATCCCCGGTTTTTACAATTCTGCCATCGTACATGACGTGAACAAAATCAGGCACGATATAATCCAACAGACGCTGGTAGTGGGTGATGACAATAAACGCATTTTCTTTGGTATGTAATTTATTTACGCCATTGGCAACAATGCGCAAAGCGTCGATATCCAAACCCGAATCAGTTTCATCCAAAATAGCAAGTTTGGGATTGAGCATGGCCATTTGGAAAATTTCATTTCGTTTCTTTTCACCACCGGAAAATCCCTGGTTAACAGAACGGGAAATGAAATCTTTTTTCATTTCTACCAGCTCCATTTTCTCACGCATCATTTTTAGAAATTCATTCGGCGGCATCGGTTCTTCACCTTTTGACTTCCGTATTTCATTGATGGCAGCTTTTAAGAAATTGGCATTGCTCACACCCGGAATTTCTACCGGATATTGAAATGCCAGAAACAAACCGGCTTGCGCTCTTTCATGTGCCTCGAGTTCCAATAAGTTCTGTCCGTCAAATTCGATCGTGCCTTGTGTAATTTCATACCCTTCTTTTCCGGCTAATACATTGCCTAAGGTAGATTTTCCGGTGCCATTGGGTCCCATTATGGCGTGTATTTCGCCTTTATTGACTGCTAAAGAAAAACCCTTCAAGATTTCTTTATTGTCAATGGATACGTGTAAGTTATTTATTTTAAGCATGATTATTTATTTTAATCCAGCAATGATGCGAAACTATTTTATTTTTTTAGTAATTCTATAAATTCGTTGATATTTAATATTGTTAATGATGGGAAGTCGATTTTTTTACAGCGTTGAAATGTCTATCATTCGTTACTAAAATAGCATTGTTTTGTATGGCGCAATCCACAAATTTATTGTCATCTAAATCTTTATAAATTAATTGCCATTTATAATGAATATGAGAAAATTTAGTTGTCGGATTAATAGTGATAGCATTAACAAATGATTCTGATGTTTGAAGATTGTATTTACTTTTTAGTACTTCTTCATATTCCAAAACTATTTCATTTGAAATGCACAAGGCAAACGCATTATTAAAATAAGCTTCAATTATCGTATGATAGGTAGAAGTATTTGCCAAAGCACTTACAATAATTTTGGTATCTAAAACAACGTGTAGCATTACTTTTCATTCAGCCAGTTATCGAAATCAGTTTGCTTATAATTCTTTTCATTAGCAACTTTTGTAGCTTCGTTAACTGCTTTTTTTAAAAAGTATCTGGAGAGCATAAGTTTGATTTCCTGCAAATCTTCTTCCTCTACGCCGGTAGCGTATAATTTCAGCAACTCTAATTGCAAGTTGCTTAAATTTGGTTGAATAGTTGAGGTGCTCATTTTGTTACTTTTAAAGTTACTAATTATTTTTGTTTCACGCAAAGACGCAAAGATTTCTATTTTATTTTTTACCGCAATGTTCGCAAAGTTGATTCGCAAAGTTCACAGAGATTTTGCATTGTGACCTAATGTCATTTTTTAGGGTACTTTGTGGTTTCATTTTATTTGTCTGAACTGTGATTGTTATGATTTATCTAATTGTTGTAATTCCTTATATTTCTTAATTAAAGTATTAAATCGTTCATCTTTTCTGATTTCTAAAAAATCATTTGATACTTCTAAGTATCGGAATTTTTTGTAACCTTCTTTAAATGCTAATTCCAGATATTGAAGAGCCAACTCTTTTTCATTTAAGATATTATGCAAAATGAATATATTGTAAAGACTATCTCCAAATCTCCAACTTTTATAAGTAGGGCAAGCTAGTAATTTTGCAAGATTATGTTTGCTTTCATACATACTGTCAAGTTTTTGGATGTAGAAAAGAGAACTGTCTTTGTTGTCTAAATAAGCATATGAAATTGCTCTGTCATATATATCTGATGTATTTTTTAATATAGAATTGAAATCTAATTTTGCAAGATTAATCATATCTAACTTAAGTTTACACTCGGCTATAGATATTTCTGTATGATTCTTGAAAGTTTTATCATTTATTT
>CAZPBT010000277.1:0-3459 GCA_964584555.1 uncultured Chitinophagales bacterium | reverse complement strand
GCACTCATTTGATTGAAAGTCGGAGAAAGCGCACTGTGTCCAACAGGCAATACAGCAGCATTTCCAAAATTATTCAGTCTTTCTTGTGTGGAGTCAAATTTAAATTTGAATATCAGTTTCGGTGTAGTAGGCTCCACAGTATTCGGATTACAGGATACCAACAAAATAGATACTACTGCTGAGAGTATAAAAAAATAATTTTTCATTTGAACAAATTTATGTGCTTATCAGCATTAAAAATAATGAATTGCAACTGATTTTTTTCCTTTAGAAAGTAAATATAACTTCACTCTTAGGGAATATTATAAAACTCCAATAATTATACCATTTTACTTCGTTTTACTAAATAGGCCATCAAAACAGGATAAAAGCCTTCTTGAATATCTGCTTCAACAAAATCTATTTTGTATTGTGCACATTTCATTTTGAGCTGCAGTTTTCTTTCTTTCATTTTTTGGATATACATTTCTTTTACCTGATTAGGCTGTAACTTTAATTCTTCTCCGGTTTCCAAATCAACAAAACGATAAGGTCTGTTTTCAAATTCGAAATCAAGTTCTTGTTTTTTATCCAGCACATGAAATAAAATGACCTCGTGTTTGGCATGTTTAAGATGTTGTAAAGCCAAAAAGAGCTCTGCTTCATCTACGGCATCCAGCATATCGCTGAAAATAATCACCATTGACCGCTTGTGTATGGAATCTGCTATTTGGTGCAGGCTTTTGGCAGCAGCGGTTTTTTGTTGTTGCGGTGTTTCATTAATGAGTTGATACAAAGCAGACATCAAGACTTGGTGATGCAGCGCATTGGTTTTTGCAGATGTTTGTGTAAGTAGCTCCTGCCCGAAAATAGTTAAACCTACTGCATCTCGCTGTTTGCGTAATAAGTGCATCAAACTGGCAGCCGCCAGACAAGAAAACTCCATCTTATTATATTTAGTTTTGCCGTCTTTTTCGGGAAAATACATGGACGAAGAAGCATCAATAATAATCTGACAGCGCAGGTTGGTTTCTTCTTCAAATTTTTTGGTATATAGTTTTTCCGTTCGGGCAAATACTTTCCAGTCGATATCTTTTATAGAATCTCCTGCATTGTGCAAGCGATGTTCTGCAAATTCTACAGAAAATCCATGGTAGGGACTTTTATGCAGTCCGATGATGAAACCTTCTACCACTTGGTGGGCTAACAAGTCGAGATTATCGGCTAAAAAGATGTCGTTATGCTGTAGCGTTTGCAAAGATTTATTTCATTTAAATTAGAGATTGACAAGTTAACGGAAAAAACAGAGTTTCCGTATTGAAACAGACAAAAAAAATGCCGACTAAAGTCGGCAGTATGTTGAAATTGAGCTGATTTTTATCCGATAAGTGCATCTAATTTCTTTTTCAGTTCAGACTTAGCGGCTACCCCTACATGTTTGTCTACTAATTGTCCGTTTTTGAAAAACAATAAAGTCGGAATTGACATAATGCCATAATCTCCGGCGATATCACCTTCTACATCAACGTTTACTTTAGCAATTACGGCCTTTCCGTCATATTCAGTAGCTAATTCTTCCACTACCGGACCAATTAATCGGCAAGGACCACACCATTCCGCCCAAAAATCTACCAAAGCTACAGTATTTTCTGCCAATGCTTTTTCTTTAAAATTTTCTGTTGTTAATTGTAATGCCATTTTTTATTTTTTTTATTGTAAAATCAAATGCTGTTCCAAAGATACGAAATATGTCATTTCGACAGTATCAGAAAAATCAATAGCACAATAGAGGGAATTTATGGGCAATTAAATAATTGATTAATTTGCTAATTAGCTAATCGATTAATTTACTCATTATAATCAACGAACAATAATTTCCTGCACCAGCTCCTCTCCCAAATATTCGTTTAATTTTTGTCTCAGTTTTTCTCTGGCTAAAAATAACTCCTGACGCAAAGCGGATGAATCTACAAAGACAAACAATTTATTCTGGCGAAAGTACATTTTGGATGTGTGATTGGCAATAAAACTGCCCATTGTTTCAAACCAGAATTTGCGAATCTTCAGTTCATGCATTTTCGTACCCAGGCGCATTTCCTGAATCATATCATCCAGCACTTCTTTGAGTGGAACAAACTTGCTGTTTCTATAATTCGCCAAGCTGAATAATTTTATACGAAGTAACGGAATTTTCATCAAATAATTTTTCCATTCTATGCTTTTCTGTATCACTAAAAAATACCTGTCCGAAATTTTCGGTACTGACCAAACGGATGATTTGCTGTATTCTGCTGCTGTCCAGCTTGTCAAAGATATCATCCAGCAACAATACCGGAGAACATGCCAGTTTATCTTTCATCAGCTGGTACTGAGCCAGCTTTAGTGAAAGCAAAAACGTTTTTTGCTGACCTTGTGAGCCCGTCTTTTTCAGTGGAAATGTATTTAACGAAAACAAACAATCGTCGGTATGTATGCCTTTGGTACTGCGCTGTGCAGCAATATCCTGTTGCAGCGTCTGTTTGATGAGCAGGTCAAAATCGGTATCTTCCAAATCAGATTTGTATTGAATATGTACTGCTTCTTCCCCTTTAAAAATAGTCTGATAGATTTGGTGAAAAACCGGCAATAATGCCGCCACGCCGTTTTTTCTGGCGAGGTAAATATTCTTAGCTAAAGGCACCCATTTTTCGTCATAAGCCTGTAATAGGGTCAAATCCGTTTTTCTGTTTTCAAAAAATGATTTCAAAACGGCATTTCGTTGTTGCAACAACTTGTTGTACAATAAAATATCCGATAAATACGCTTTAGATAATTGCGAAAGCATGGCATCCAGAAAACGTCGGCGATTATCACTACTGCCTAAGATGAGTTCGCTGTCATCCGGCGTAATCATCACAACAGGAAAACGGCCTACGTATTCCGTTATTTTATCTTGTTTTACCCCCTGTACAGCCAGCTCTTTTTTTCCTGTTTTAGGATATTTAATTTCAATCTTTTGAGCAGATTGCAAATGAGCTAAATCGCATTCGATTCTAAAGAAATCAGCTTCGTGGCGAAACACCAGATTATCAGCAGATAAATAACTTTTGGACACACAAGTGTAATAAATGGCATCGAGCAAATTCGTTTTGCCCACACCGTTGTTGCCCGCTATAATATTAAGTTTAGGGTGAAAATCAAAAGCAGCTTCCTTATAATTTTTGAAATTAACCAGATTAAGATATTGAATAGCCAGCTGCCCAGATTGCATGCAACAAAGGTAAGCAGATAAATGAGATTGAAGAAGTTGGATTTATTGCAACATAACATCATAGCTTACTTTTAAGGATAATGCCCCATTTATGTTTTAAAATGTACCAAGTTGGCTTAGTAAAGCCTTATCGTCAGGAAAATGGATAAAAATCACATTTTTTTGTCGGTGTTGGGCAAATGAAAACGAAAAAGCTGATAAATTGATTGGCATGTGTAAAATAGTTACAA
>CAZPBT010000276.1:0-3482 GCA_964584555.1 uncultured Chitinophagales bacterium | reverse complement strand
GTTATAGTGGTTGATTTTTGATTTCAGTAATCATTTTGTTTTAATAGTACTTGTACAATTCGCATAGCAGACTTACTGAACGGGGGGAAGTTTCAGTAATCATTTTGTTTTAATAGTACTTGTACCCATTTTTTATTGGCGTGTGCGCCAGCTGATAAGTTTCAGTAATCATTTTGTTTTAATAGTACTTGTACTATTCACCACCTGAGGCTTGACGGACACAATAAGTTTCAGTAATCATTTTGTTTTAATAGTACTTGTACAGGCACAAATGCCGCAGGTGGTCCGAATTTTAAGTTTCAGTAATCATTTTGTTTTAATAGTACTTGTACTGAAAGCAAATTAGCCGCTGATACCAGTATCAGTTTCAGTAATCATTTTGTTTTAATAGTACTTGTACTTACAACTTATTGATAAACAACAGAGAAAATTGTTTCAGTAATCATTTTGTTTTAATAGTACTTGTACTTGGCATGTGCACCAGCTGATAATGGACAGATTGTTTCAGTAATCATTTTGTTTTAATAGTACTTGTACTACAAGCAGAACTTTAATCCTGATGAATTTGCGGTTTCAGTAATCATTTTGTTTTAATAGTACTTGTACCAAGAAAAACCTAACGCTCCGTGGACAGGTGAAGTTTCAGTAATCATTTTGTTTTAATAGTACTTGTACTAATATATGCAATTGCATTTTCCGTCAGAGTGCAGTTTCAGTAATCATTTTGTTTTAATAGTACTTGTACATCTCTATGATTATGTATTAGTGACCAGAGATGGTTTCAGTAATCATTTTGTTTTAATAGTACTTGTACTCAAAATTACTATCGAGCGAAAAAAGAAAACAGTTTCAGTAATCATTTTGTTTTAATAGTACTTGTACATTTATATACAGGTGCTGGAGGTTATTATGATAGTTTCAGTAATCATTTTGTTTTAATAGTACTTGTACTGCCTAATCATGCTAAGTTATTGCTAATTATTGAGTTGTGCAAGGTTTTCTCGTTTTTATTTTATACCCACATCGTTATATATTCATCCAGTATCCTTTTTATATCTGGTGGCTCTCCGGTACATTGCATTTTCCTGAAACTGGCTACACTTATCATCAAACAGTAAATTCTGTCATTTTCCAGCCCATAGTACTTATGCAATTTGCTCATTTTATGCTGTATTTTTTCCCATTGGTGTGGCGCATGCCTACCACAAAAAGCTGATTTTTGTATCCGTATTAATCCGCATGCTTCCAAATAGTCGGCCAGTTTTTTACGGTATTTATCGCTTTCGATGTCGTAAATAATGAGTTTCAGTATCATAGTTTTTTATCTCGTTTACTAACTGTCTGCTTAAATAATGTATATGGTCAATTCGTTTATATCGCTTGTGCAAGAGCTGTGCTTTTTCATCCATCAGTGCAAAAAATGCATCAATCAGCTGTTTCTTTTTAAGCAATACTTTTGAATAGCCGCTTTCTTCTTCTTCTTCGGGTGTGGCTGTACGCACATCTTCATCTCCGATTTTTTTTGATATAAACATTTCAAGTAACATCTTGTCTATCCAAGGTCTGAATGGCTCTATATGATCAAAGGCAAGTGCAGGGCGGTTGTATCGGTCAATATGCAAAATGCCGGTATATGGGTCTAATCCTGTCATCAATAAACTTGCCTCTACCATACCATACAGGATGCCATAGGCATAGTTGAGATATAAATTAAAAGGCTGCACCGCACCTTGTTGTTCTCTGCCCTTAAATTGGGTATAAGGTTGCATGCATTCGCCCAGTGTACACCAGTATAGTTTTGATAAATAACCTTCTTTTGCACGTATTAATTCGGGAGTTAGCGGGTTGTTTTCTGCTTCAAATTTTAGCATAGTATCAATAGTGATTTGTATCTGAGAGGCTTTAGCACTGATGCGGTTTGCCAGCCATTTGAGATTGGATATTTGCAAGTCTGCTTTTTGTTTCAATAATTCAGCCACCCATTTCAAGCCCAAATCGCTGTCTGTATAAAGAAGTTGGCTGCGCCGTAATGTTGCGATATTTGCATACACCGGACTCCAGACCCAGGCTTCTACATCGCCTGTAGCATTATAGATAAGTACGGGTATTTGATTGCGGGATGCTGTCAATAATGCAGCTGTGGAAACGAGTGACGGCTTTAAAATATTGATACTGCTCAATTTTAACGGGCTTATCATGCGTTCCTCATTTGCCAGTTTTACCCTGAACATGCCTTCTTCAATTTCCAGCTGCGCACCATAGTTATCAATTATCAGATGCATATAATAGATTTAAAAAAAAGAATAAGGCATATCTAACCAGTCCACGCTTTCAAAATTTTCCGGAGGGTTAAAAGCATTTTCAATCTCATCTTTGAGTTGATATATCGTTTCATCTTCGGGCATCACGGTATGAGCAAATTGCCATTTACCATCTAATTCCTGCTTGAAAAGCTGGAGTTTTTTCATTGACATTCCTGTCCGGTAACGGCGTTCTACAAGCATGGTTTGCCGTAGTCTTTCTATTTCTAGTTTTAATTGCTCCATATAATTATCCGGTAAACGTAGTTTTCCTCTGTAGAGTTCTATGCCGGTAATTAGTTTTCGGTCATTTGGTAAATATCGTTTTACTTTTTGCTCATTTACAATAAAATTGTGTCGGTTGATTTTATCTCGAATAAACTCTTCATCCATTTTTGTAATAGGCTGTGCAGATGAGAAAGTAAGGTCGTCTGCATATCGGGTGTATGTAATGCCTGAATAATCACAATAGGATAACAGCTGCTCGTCTAATGCTATACAAGCAATATTTGAAAGTACGGGGCTGGTTGGCGACCCCATGGGAAGACGACCGTTGTAACACACTAATCGGGTAAGCAACTCGGCAAGTTCTTTCCCGTAGTTTTTAAAATAATTAAAATATAAAGATGCTATATTTTGTTGTGTGACAGAATGAAAAAAATCTTGTAAATCAATATTAAACATGAAGTCGTTATATTGATGTTGATATGCATTATTAATGATATTTCGCTCTTCTTCATTGCCTACCTTTATACAGAAGCCATAAACAGCCTTTGAGCGACAGGTATAATAAAATGCCTGCAAGTATTTATTCAGTACTTGCAGGTGTTTTTTTAGCGTTGGTTCAGGATCTTCAATTAGCCTGTACTTTCCGTTTCTTTTTGGAATTTCATATACAGCGTAATTCGCTTTCTGACTAAGCAACAATAACTGATGCTGTGGAACTTTGAGCAAATGGCATAAATCTGAGATATGTTTAATGCCGGAAATTTTTTGAGCATCATGTTTTACCTGTTGTAAGCTCGGCATAGTATTGGTTTTGTATAAAATTAATAAAAAAACATATAACGTGTCAAACTAATTACATGCTATCGTCTTTTTATATGTAGAAAATTTGCTGTTAATCAACTTGAAACACATTTCAGATTCCAATTTAAACAGCTTGCAGAAGCTAATATCCAG
>CAZPBT010000275.1:0-3502 GCA_964584555.1 uncultured Chitinophagales bacterium | reverse complement strand
CAGTATTTTGTACATCTAATCGCATTATTAAAGTACCTGCACCAGTAACCGTGCAATAATCCAAATAATGTATCGGTCTGTAGTTATCATGATCACTACCTCCTTCATCAGGTCTATATAACATATATCTAAGAGTTGATGTTCCATCAGTGCATGTACACGTTGAAGTTCCTGACTTAATGGGTTTAATATAGAAATCATCAGTATTACTTCCACCTGTCAGTCTAAGGGTAACATTAGCATCTATAATTATAACATCATCCACATTCATCGTACTGCCTGATGATATTACAGTTTTGGTAGTATTAGATCCGGATGTCCCTGCAGCGTAAGCTGAACTTACTAAAACATTCGTAGAAGAAGTATTTAAGACACCATTTGCATTTGCAAATACTCTTCTATTTCCTGTACCCGCTAAATTATTAACTGTAACTGCACCATTATTATCAATACTCATTCTTGTTGCTGATGAACCGGTATTTGTGCCCGACATAAATCGTAAATTATTTTGATAATTATCTATAAAGTGTGCAGTTGTATAGGTGCCGCCCGGAGCATTTAATTGCAACTGCCCACCCTCATTGCTAGCGTCCATTGCTCCTAATGCCAGACGAGATTCTGTTGGGATTGAAGATAGTCCTATACCAACATTTCCATTTTGATCAATGCGCATTCTTTCTAAAAATAATTCAGAACCTGAACTACCTACACTAAATAACATTGGCCTGTTTCCCGATGCTAACTGAAATGTTCCTTTTCCGCCAAATGATGATGCTCCACCAGTATTAACATAACCAATATGTCCTCTGTAATTTGAACTTCCACCTTGATAAAAATACATGCCTGCAAATCCACCAGCGGTAGAATTGTCTAATGCTGCAACTCCTGCTCCGTCAGCATTGTTGATTACATGCAATTTATTTGCAGGTGAGGTCGATGAAAAATCGCCAATTCCAACACTTCCTGTCACATACTGGTCGTCAGCCTTAGTTGCAGGTGTCGTTGCTGTCGCAGCCTTTATCCAGTCATCACCCAATGAAGCTTCTAATTTCACCCATTTCGTGCCATTATAATAATAAAAAGTATTTGCTGCAACAGCAGTAGCACCGGATCCGGCTGCTGTTTGATTAAATACCATTAACCCAGTAGCAGGGCCGGCAATGGTCGTTGCATCTCCTGTTCCGGTAAGATTTACTCTAGGAATAAGAAGTCCTTTGTCTGTTGCTGTAATGTCCAATTTAGCAGAAGCATTTGGTGTATTGGTTCCTATACCTACATTGTTTTGGGCTTGTATTTTAGTAAGTACTAAGAGGATAAAAAGAATAAGGTAAATTTTTTTCATAAAAATTATATTTACTGTTAATTATTTTAGATTATTGTTTAATAAGTTTTTTTGTAATTATTTGATCTCCCAAACTTATATTTATAACGTAGGTTGCTTTCGCTAAATCAGAAAAATCATATTCCAATTTGTTATTGCCTTGCGTTACTGCATCCGTTTTTGATTTTACCACTTGTCCCAAAACATCATATACCATAGTTTGTAAATTGCCGTTTGCAGGTGCATACAAGTTTAATGTTGCAGTTCCTGAAGTTGGGGAAGGATAAAAATCAGATGCAGCTAGTTGCATATTTCCTTTAAGTCTGCCCTTAATAGTATTGCTGTACTTATAGGCACCGCGTAAATCAATTATTTTCAGACGATAGTAATAATCTGTTTCTGCAACCACATCCCAATCTTCTTGTGTATAGCTGTGAGGCATAGCTGTTGTGCCATTGCCACGCACAAATGCTATACTGTAAAATGATTGTGCATCGCCACTTCTTTCCAGCTCAAACCCATAATTATTTATTTCAGAAGCCGTAGTCCAGTCCAATTTAAAATAAGTGTTATCAATAGGTGTTAGTTTGAAATTAGTAAGTTGAACCGGCAAAGCCGTACTGGAAAACAAATTAGTGCCATGTATTCTGAACTTAGAAAAAGAGGTTTGATTGTTGAGTGAAATAGCTTGAACACCTGCACTAGGAAATTGACACCAAATATATGTAGTCAAATGTCTGAATGGAAACCAATTCCCCGGTCCAATTTGAGAACTACCTCCTACAATTCCATCTTTAGCCAAGACTCTTAATAGTTTTGTTTGATAAGGATTACCACAAGCCGCAGGAATGTCTTTATATTTAGTTAAATCATCTAAAGCAGTTCCTGGATATGCAGTAAAATTGTAATTGATAGTACCCAGAGCATCACTCGCAGTTGCTATCCATTCATGTGATAAATCATTGCCTGCGTCTAAATAGTATAAATCATAAATTCCGTCTGGAGTTCCGTTGCAATCCGGAAAAGGATTATTTCCCGGTCCGGGATCCTTACCTACATCACACAAAATGTTTCGGTATAATACAGATTGTGTCTGATCTTCAATATGACCTAAAATAGATTTTTCTGTTGGAGCAGAGTTAAAGCTTATATTAAAACCTTCCATTCCGTCTTTCACAGTTGGAGCAAAACCAACAGGAAAGTCATAAGAAGTTGCTGCGTTAACTTGGCGTCTCAGCTTACCTTCTATATATCGGTCTTGACCATTTGAACTGATTGTTGCATAACCGCTAAATGATGTATTCAATGGATTACGCAAATACAACTCATAAGCATAAGAAGCAATATTACTTGGACTGGTAAGATTAGTTCGGATTACCGCCTCATTTGTACCTGTTCCTGCCCACGTTGTATTTGGTGTTGATGTCTCAAAACTAATGCTTCCGGCTACGTTAACATTTGCTCCCAAAGAGATATATTTTGCAGGAGTTGTGGTTATAGTAGAATTTCTGTAAACTTTAAGATTACAAAACTGATTATCATGTGCATTAGTTGTGTACGTTGTACCGTTTAAAGTTCCACTAATGACTTGTTCTGAGATGCCATAAAATTTCTCAGTACCTGTGCTTTGATATTTATTATTACTTACGGTGTTTGTCCAATTGCCTGTCAATTCAATAGTACCACCACGATTAATAAATAATCCGTCATTATTCTTTATTTCACCGTTTACAAAAATCAGACAGGTGCTGTCGTAAAGTGTGGCTGTAGAAGTGGCACTTCCGGGACCGTTAATATATAACTCATTAGCTCCTCTTAAACCGGTAAGAGTGCATAAAAAGAGGAGTAAAAAAGTTAAATTGTAAAATTTATTCATTTACTATTTTTTGCTAATTTAATAAAGAATTCCAATACTTGCCAAATTTTTAACATATTAGATAAACAAAAATCCGACAAAATACAAAATACACTTGATTGGGTATTCATATAGTCATTTTTTTATCTATTTTGCAATAACAAAATCAACACAAATGAAAAAAGTAATTATCCCAATTGTCGCAATGATGTTTTTCATTGCCTGCAAACCTAAAACTGAAAGCTCCGAAAATGCATCTTCACCGGATGCTGAAGTTGCCGCTACTGAAGCCAAAGCTGATCCAAATGTTACAGACTGGATGAGTT
>CAZPBT010000274.1:0-3506 GCA_964584555.1 uncultured Chitinophagales bacterium | reverse complement strand
CTCTATCTACATCAATACTAAAGGTAGATAATGGATTTTCTTTGACAGTTTTAAAACCGTTTTCTTGTTGGTAGTCGTACTGTTCTGTATTAAATTCAGCATAATTTGTCTCACTGATTTTACAACATTCAGGATAGGATAATGCATCAGCCTTTGGAGATGCTAACTGAATATCTTGAAATGTTTCTTCCTCAACAGCTGTCATTTCTTGTAATTTCTGTTTTGGTTTGCAGGCATTCAGCATGCTTATTATGCTCAATGCCAAAATAATGGTTTGTTTTCTCATGTTGGTAAGTTTAATTAAATTTTAAACGCAACAATGTTGCATTTATTTTTTTATGAAAATACGTTTTAACAATTATTTGCATTCGTACCCAATTAATACAGATTGAAAGAGAGGTGACCCTTTATTTAATTTATAATTTCAGCTTTATTATTATCTTTGCCCCCGTGGAAGATGTACAGAAAAATATTGAAGCTATTATTTTCTCAGCGGAAGCTCCGGTTACGGCAGATGAATTGTTGAAGCATTTAAACAAAGACAACGACACTCCGCTCAATACGGATGAAGTGGAAGGCATAATTCAAGTCATCAAAGATAAATATGCCAATGACTTGTTTCCTTTCGAAATCGGAGAAACCGGAGGCGGTTATCAGTTTTTGACAAAAGCCGATTATCATATAGTTGTGTCTTCTTACCTGAACCGTAATACAGTAAAAAGACTAACTACGGCCGCTTTGGAAACACTGGCTATCATTGCCTATAAACAGCCCGTTACCAAAAATATTATAGAAACCATTCGTGGCGTCAATGCTGATTATACCATCCAAAAACTGATGGAGAAAGAATTGATTGAAATAGCAGGACGCAGTGAAGAACCCGGAAAACCGTTGTTGTATAAAACAACCCGACAATTTTTAGATTATTTCGGCATAAACGCTTTAGACGAACTGCCGAAATTAAAAGAATTTGAAGAACTTCAAAATCAAATAGGTGAGAAAGAGAATATCGAGACCGAAAATAGAACGTCTGTCGGACCAACCGACTCCGTCGCATCACAAAACTAGTTTCCAAAAGCCGAAAAAGTTTAATAAGCGACCTCAAAACGACCCGTTTGCCCAAAAAATTGAGCAAACAGTAAGTGGTTTTGTGCCACCAAAAGAACATCATGCCGATACAGAAGAAATAAGGCTGAATAAGTATATTTCCAATGCTGGAGTCTGTTCCCGTCGTCAGGCTGATGATTACATCAAAGAAGGCTACGTAACTGTAAATGGGGAAACCATTCTCGAAATGGGCTACAAGGTACAAACTAAGGATGATGTACGGTTCAAAGGCAAAAAGGTGGAAAATGAGCGTAAAGTTTATATCTTGATGAATAAACCTAAAGGCTTACTGACGACTACTGCCGACGAGCATAACCGCAAAACCGTGATGGATTTGGTTAGCACCGTAAAGAATGCACGAATTTATCCCGTTGGTCGCTTAGACCGGAACACTACGGGTGTCTTGATTATGACGAATGATGGTGAGCTGGCTCAAAAACTGTCGCATCCAAGCGGTAATATTACTAAGGTATATCAGGTAGAATTAAATAATCCATTGAAGCCGGAAGATTTATTAAAAATAAAAAAAGGAGTACAGCTGGAAGATGGTCTGGCTGAAGTGGATGAAATAGATTATACTTTACCCAGAGGTGATGACCGACATGTCGGCGTTGAATTGCACAGCGGAAAAAACCGTATTGTTCGTCGTATTTTTGAAGAGCTTGGTTATGAAGTAGTGAAATTAGACAGAGTACTTTATGGCGGGTTAACTAAAAAGAATTTACCAAGAGGGAAATGGCGTTTTTTGACAGATAAAGAAATTATCTTTTTGAAATATTTTGTAGGTAACTCAAAACCGAAAAAACAAGCTTAAGCATTATGAAATTTGCGGCTATAGATATTGGTTCTAATGCAGTTCGTCTGGTGTTTGTCAATGTGTATGAAACCCCGCACGGAACACAATATGTAAAAGATATTATGTATCGGGTGGCTCTGCGTTTAGGAGAAGAGGTTTTCAGCGAAGGCAAAATTACCAAACAGAAAGAAAAAGAATTCATCAGCACGATGAAAGCTTTTAAGCACCTTATTAGTGTGCACAAACCCGTGCAGGTAATGGCTTGTGCCACATCTGCCATGCGTGATGCTAAGAACAGCAAAGAAATCGTTGACAAAATTTATCGAAAAACAGGCATTCATATTCAGGTCATATCCGGTAAGAAAGAGGCGCAATATATTTTATCCAACCATGTGGAGCGGTTCTCGAAAGAAAATTCGACTAACTATTTATATATTGATGTTGGCGGAGGAAGTACGGAGCTCATCTTTTTGTCAAACGGCAAGCTGATTGATAAATGGTCTTTCAATATCGGTACTTTGAGGATGGCGATGGGTAAAGTGAGCGAAAAGAACTGGAAAGAACTCGAAGTCTGGTTAGAGCATTTTAAAGGGAAATATGCTGAAATTGTCGGCATAGGCTCGGGCGGAAATATCAACTCTATTTTGAATCATTTTGTCAAAAATCAGAAAGACCGTGTGGATTACAAAGATTTGGAAAAAGCACTTAATACACTTGAACCCATGTCTTTAGATGAACGTATACTTAAATATGCATTTCGCCCCGACAGAGCCGATGTTATTGTTCCGGCTACAAAAATTTTCTTATTCATCATGAAACGATTAGACATCGACCACCTCATTGTACCTAAAGTTGGTTTGGGCGATGGTATGATACATGAGATGTATGAGAAGATGGTGCGTGTTAAATAAAATTGATTTTCATGGAAGAATTTCGATAGGGGTTCCAAGCTATACATAATCAAACAATTCTTTTATTTCTGTATTTGTAAAACAAATACATCCATTGCTACAGTCATAAAATCGATGAAACTTACCAATCCAGCTTAGTTTAGGACTTATCCCGTGTATCTTTATATCTCCATCAGTTCTCCTATTGTTTTCTTTTACAAATTGAATCTTATCTGAATTGGGAGCTAAGTTCAAGTGTAAAATGCAATTTTTTTGGCATAAGACGACATTCTTTCAAAAATGAGGAGCTTATCCTTCCTGCTCTGAATGGATGGTGTAATATTGTACTTTCGCCAAAAAAATACAATATGAAACACCTAACCGTTAAACAGATATACTAAATTGAAGTTTTTTATGTCAATATCCTCGTATTAGACAAAAGCAGATTTCAAAACAACTTGGTATCAGCGAATCACAGTTATGCAGAGAGTTGAAACGCAATATGATGTAATATTGCAAACACAATAAGCTTCGTAATGGCAATACCTTTCATTGGTGGATTGGAGATTGGTGGATTAGTTAATTGGTTTAATTGTTAATTAGTTTGACAGTTTGTTTAGTATTCAAGTATTTCTTTAATTATTTCAAATCCATTTATTGGCATTGTCCGCATAAATAGTCTTAATTTCCTTAATGCCTTAATGGTAAATAAT
>CAZPBT010000273.1:0-3507 GCA_964584555.1 uncultured Chitinophagales bacterium | reverse complement strand
TGAAAATCTACGACATCCATGAATCCAGGTACGCATAATTACGATGACCCAAAAAAAAGAGGCTACCTGCAAGGGTAACCTCTTTATTGATTAAATAATTAACCTTTTGTTTCGATAAATGCAACTTTAAATTCTTTCAATGTTCCTTATCTTTTCTTTTAAACATCATATCACCTAAACTTTCTTCCTGAGTGTCAAGAAGTCTGGTGATATTAAATCCAATCAGAAAAGCTCCATCTTCAAAATTGTTTTGGTTTAAAACATTGTTATACTGAGGAACAATCCATTTGTAGTTGCCCAGAAAAACTTGAAAGGCATGTAAAGGGGTTGCAATTTCTACCCCAATACTAATATTTGGATTTGGATTATTTGTCACATGTTTTGTGATTGGCTGATCATAATTTCCGATGAAGGCGAATGCATCAGATATCTTGTATCTTCCAAGAACACTAAATGAAAAATGATCATTCTTCATTTTACCCTTTTGTAATCCATCGTCATCAATGTATCCTTCTACAGCATTGAAATGAGACAAATTGATAGATCCCTGTACGGATAAATCCCTTGTCAGTTTCTTTGCAATCATCAACTGATGAAAATAGGTATATCGGTCAGTTTTGTTGACAAAATTTTCCTTCTTTCTGGTATCTATTCCAATATTGCCAAAATAAGTGATGCTAACCGGAATGGATTTGTCTTTGTTCTCCCTGAGTATGGCATATTTCCAATTTATATCCCAAAGCAAACGATCTTTGGTAAATCCAAATCCCACCATCAACCTGTTGATCGGGGTATAACCAAACCCAAGACGAATATTGGAAGGTGCATACAAACCAAGAAAATCACTGTATCCATTTTTTATCGTTCCAAAACGGTGTAAAATATCAAACTCTAAAGTTTTACGCAGCGGAACGTGGACCGTTTGATTGTCAATTAGCCAAATACTCTCAAAGGTGTTGCCCACCCTTTGCAAACCCCGGCTTTTGATTGCCAGTGTTTGAACTACTCCTTCATCGTTTTCCTGACCAAATACATCAGAAAATATGCATAGCGAGAAAATCAAAATGAAAAGACTTGTTTTCAGTCTTAGAATATGTATAGGTGACATGATTTAAACTTTAATTATTTAATGAACCTTGTTTTATCCATGCCAAAATTCTGGCATTATATGAATTGTTTGGACCTGACACAGGCATTGGTACCGATCTGTTTCCTTTCATCCATTGATATAATTCGCTTTCTTCCGGGTTTTCATTATTAAGGTAATTCCCGTTTGTTAAAGCATCATATGCATTTGAAGGAGATAAATCTGGTTTAATGCCACCTGTATTGTGGCACCCGGAGGTGTTACAATCTTTATTAAAAATGGTGATTATGTCATCATTAAAACTTACAGTCCCGCTAATTTCTTGGTTATCATTGATGATGGTGTTGTCATAATAGCAACCCACGATTGAAACCAATCCAAAAATTAGCAAAAGGACTATCGCTTGATATTTTGAAATGCTCATGACTCAATATTTATATTTGATGAGTAAGAATCAAATTTTTTGAAAAAAGATCAAAAATCTATTTTTCAAAAATAAGCTTTAAGTTGGCTTTTATTGAGTGAGCAATCTGAGCGTTTTCAAATACTGCAAATCCAAAATACTGATCATCCAAAGAGGTAAAATCAATGTCGTTTTCACTGTCACTGGTTTTAAGTGCTCTTTTAAATTCAAGGGTCCAAACTCCGTTTGCCCAGACAGCTTTACATGGAATATCTCCCATACTTCCGGTGTATGCATCATTCAGCGTTACACCCGGGATGGATTTTGGCCCCACACCGGCTCCAACTCTTAAGTACTCAGGGTCATTGTTTGGATCTATGGTGGTTCCGTCGCTTAATGTCAATATACCTTTATCTGATACTCCAGTCACCAGTTTAGCTGTGCCGGCAGTAACTTCTGAATTCATTATCCAGTTATAGTTTGTCTTGTTGGGTATTACATATTTGGGAACTGAAACTTTCACTTCCGGGCTTGATCCTGTTATTGCGATGGATTGTGAGTTGTTTTGATATACATCTACCCCTGCATCGGATTTTCGACCGTTTGGGTACGTATTTGTTTGATATTGGTCATGAACCTGGTTGCCTGCATTCACTCCGCCACGGACAGATTTCCAATGCCACATATCTATTTTTTCTGTAACAAAGTTGGTAAAGTGACGGCTTGATCCATCTGCTGCCGGTAATCCAGTGTGACATGATTTAAAGCATGTTGCACTGTTCCACCCATTTACAGAATTATTAATATTCCATAAAAACGAAATTTTATCCTCGTAAAATGGCTGTCTGGTTATGCCGCCGGTCGCACCAAAGGCAAATGTTCCACTCTCCTGAGCCCATTTTTGTGTGGTCGGATCAAAATACCAGGGAGATCTGGATAATGACTTGGTTGGGTCCTGCCATTCTGCCAAAAAGTAAATGTTTTCATTGTCGTAGGTTGACCTTAATGTAACTGAAGGGATAATGTTGGCTGTATAACCTCTGAAGATATCCCCGGTTACCTCAGGAACAGCTGTGCTGAACTCTAATTTTGGACTGTTTAGCCATAAAGCATCAACAGTGCCATCTATTTCAGGTCCTGTAGTCACTTTCACAGATAATAAATCCCTCCCTTTTACCAATGGAGAGGTTGGATCTAAAATTTGATTATCATTTGTACAATTTGGTAACATCATCATTAATAGAACGATGCAAAATAATGCAAGCACGAGTGATCGGTTAACGCGTCTCATGATATTTTATTTTAATTGTTATGAAGCTAACTTTTGTGAAGATGCGAGTCAATAATAAAGCAAAGTTAGATTCCCCAAGTTACTGCCTGTTATGATCAATGGTTGCTCATGATATGATAACAATCATAAGGTGCCGAAACGTCAGGGAAGGAAGACTTATTTTAATAATTAACAATGAATACCATATGTAATATGATGATATCGAAACTTAAATATGGAAGGCAAAAACTGGTTCAAAATCCAAAGTAGGTGTTCTGCCTGAAACATAAGTAGTTTGATTGAAGTCGTTAATAGTTAAGCAAATGCTTGGTTTGAAGACCACAAAATGTGGCATTATTTGCCTTTTTCCGTAGGTTTGCACCATGAAGCTCATCCTGACCATAGCGGCGAGGTATCTTTTTGGCAAAAAGTCAACCAATGCCATCAATATCATCACGTGGATATCCATCATTGGCATGAGCATAGGTACGGCCGCCCTGATCCTGATATTGTCTGTTTTTAACGGATTTGAAAGCCTGCTTACGGACATGCTCAGCAATTTTAATCCGGATATCAAGGTCACACTGGCCGAGGGCAAGTTTATGCACAGGGATAGTGTGGATTCGGGTCGCATCCTGGCTGTCAATGGAGTGGAGGCAGTGGCCTTTACTGTAGAAGAGACCTCATTTTTTGACTATAAAGGCTCACAGGAAGTGGGCATCATCAAGGGCGTGGATCGGGAGTATA
>CAZPBT010000272.1:0-3565 GCA_964584555.1 uncultured Chitinophagales bacterium | reverse complement strand
TTACATGCGTTGCCACAGCAAGACATGCTCATTATTACACGTAAAAGTTTTCTTAACCAGGCTGAACAAATTGGTCAATTTCACCGAAGCAAACAAGGATTATCTGTTGCAGTTGCCGACCTCGAAAAAATATTCAATGAATTTTCATCCGGAACTACAGATATTACGGCTGTACGCAATTTTATAAAGATGTTTTATGACAGAGCAAACGGCAATTCCAACTTGATGCCAAAATACGTCTTGCTTTTTGGTGATGGCACCTACGATAATAAAAATTTAGGCGATTATTTTTTGCCCACTTATGAAAGCAAAAGCACATTTGAAGCCTTATCTACTTATGTCTCTGATGATTATTTTGGCTGTCTGAATGATAATGAAGGAGCCGATATAACTAATACGGCATTAAATATCATGGATGTAGCCGTAGGTCGTCTTCCGGTGGATAATACAGATAAAGCAAATAATGCCTATGCTAAAATTTTATCCTATTCCTCAAAGGCAGCTATGGGCGATTGGCGAAATCAATCTACATTTATTGCTGATGATGAGGATTACAATTTACATTTTGATGATGCTGAAGATATTGCCAACAGCTATACCTCACAATATAAATGTACGAATACCGATAAGATTTATCTGGATGCTTTCAACCAGCAATCTGGCACAGGTGGTGCTCGTTACCCAGACGTAAATGCAACTATCGACCGCAAATTTTACACCGGTTCATTATTTTTTAATTATATGGGACATGGCGGCCCGCTTGGCTTGGCACAAGAAGGTATTTTGTCTACCGTGGATATTGACAGTTGGGATAATCCGCTTAAACTTCCATTTTTTATCACAGCCACTTGCGAGTTTACCCCATTTGATGATTTCCATATCTACTCTGCGGGAGAAAGAATGCTGCTGCGTAGCGGTGGTGGTGCTATCGGTTTGTTATCTACTACAAGATTGGTTATTGCCAGCCAGAACAAGCTAATCAATCAAAACTTCATGCAAAAGATGGTGGAAGCTACTCAAAATATCAATATGACGATTGGAGATATCACAAGAGAGGCAAAAAAAATCACGACATCCACCTATGAGGGCAACCGCAAGTTTTCTTTGTTTTGTGATCCGGCTTTGCGCCCTGCTTTTCCTGTTCACCATTGCGTAGTATCGATGATAGACAGTGTGCCCGTTACACTGCCAACTGACAGTATCAAGGCCTTGTCAAAAATCAGAATCAGCGGTGAGGTACAGGATAGAGTAAGTCATGCTTTATTATCCGGTTTTAATGGGGTAGTGTCTGTAATTGTCTATGATAAACCAAAAACATATTATACTTTGCAAAATGATCCGCAAAGTAGTGTAGATGATTTTCTCATGCAAAAAAATATATTGTACAAAGGCAGAACAAAAGTAGTAAATGGCAAATTTGAAGTACAGTTTCTTGCTCCACGTGATATAGACTATACATATGGCTTAGGCAAAATCAGTTTGTATGCCTACAATGACAGTACGGATGCATGCGGATATTACGATCAGATAGTAGTAGGTGGTGCTTACGACACTACCATCGCTGATAATGTTGGACCAGATGTTGATTTATACTTAAATGATGATAAGTTTGTCTTTGGCGGCATCACAGATAACAATCCGTTGTTGTTTGCCAAATTATATGATGAAAATGGGATTAACACCTCCGGTTCGGGCATCGGGCATGATATTACAGCGGTAATTGATAATGACATGCGCAATGTGTATACACTCAATGATTTTTATGAAACAGATGCAGATGCCATTTCCAAAGGCAGTGTTAAATATCCGTTTGCCGGCTTGAAAGAAGGCAAGCATACCTTAAAACTTACGGCTTGGGATATATTAAATAATTCAGGTTCGGGCTATACCGAATTTATAGTAGAAAAATCGGCAGATTTGGCTTTGGCGCATGTACTCAATTACCCGAATCCGTTTACGACCGGTACAAATTTCATGTTTGAACACAATAAGCCCGGTCAGGATTTGACGGTAAAAATTGAAATTTTCAGCGTAAGCGGCAAGATTGTAAAAACAATTTTAAAAAATATCAACACCGAAGGTTATCGTGTGAATGATATTTCCTGGGATGGAAAAGACGATTTTGGCGATAAAATCGGAAGAGGTGTGTATATTTACAGAATAACGGTAAAAGATGATACCGGAAAAAAATCATCACAATATCAAAAATTAGTGGTTCTAAATTAGATTATTTAAAATAAAATTGGCAATTTAACGTTTTAAAACTCGACAATAAAATTAGGTTCATGATGAAGTTGAAGAATTTCAATAAAAATGTGTTGCTCATAGTTGGTGTAATGGCATGTTTTTCTCTCTCTGCACAGGTAAACTATAAAAAAGGCGGCATTAATACAGTCAACAGTGCAGTACCCTTTTTGCGTATTGTTCCCGATGCCCGTGGCGGTGCCATGGGAGATGTGGGGATTGCTACATCTGTCGATCCGAATACTTCATATTATAATGCCTCTAAACTGGTATTTGCCAAACGCAAATTAGGCTTATCGCTATCGTATGCACCCTGGCTGCGTGCATTGGGCATTACCGATATTTATTTAGCTCATTTTTCGATGTATTATAAAGTATCCCGCAATGATGTGGTACATACCTCTCTGAAATTTTTCAGCTTAGGACAAATTGACTATACCGATATTGATGGCAATTCACTTGGCACCGGCAGACCTAATGAACTGGCGGTTGATGCCGGCTATTCCCGTCGCTTGGGTAAAGGCATAGGCTTAGGCGTGGCATTCCGCTATATTTATTCCAATCTGGCTAAAGGGCAAACTACACCGGGCAGTTCAGAAATTATCAGAGCCGGGCATGCATTTGGAGCTGATGTCAGCTTTACTTATACCAAAGACCTGAAAATGAAAAATGAGAAAATGAAATCTAATATCATGGTGGGAGCTGCCGTTACCAATATCGGAACTAAAATCTCTTACCTCAAAAGTTCTAAAGAAAAAGACTATATTCCTACAAACTTCGGTACCGGCATTGGCTACCGCATACAGCCCAACAAATATCACGAAGTGGGTATTTACGCCGATTTCAATAAACTCTTGGTTCCTACACCGGATACCCTCGACAATAATAATGATGGAATTGCCGATTTCAAACAATATTCATCTATGAAAGGTATGTTTAAATCTATCGGTGATGCACCTGGCGGTTTTAAAGAAGAAATGCGCGAGTGGACGATGGGCATCGGTGCTGAGTATTGGTACGACCATATTTTTGCCGTGCGTGCCGGATATTTTTTGGAAGCCAAAGACAAGGGTAACCGCAAATTTGTGAGCATGGGCGTTGGGGTGAAATACAGCGTGTTTGGCTTAGACTTTTCTTATTTGATACCAACAGGAGGCGCAGCTCGCAATCCGCTGGATAATACGTTCCGTTTTTCACTGAAGTTTGATTTTGCCAAAGTGGGAGGCAACCAGCCGGAAGATGACTCTTATGACATCAATTACAAAACTGACGAGGTAGACAAAGCCACCCGCAAAAAACTACGGAAACAAAAAGGCGGAAG
>CAZPBT010000271.1:0-3607 GCA_964584555.1 uncultured Chitinophagales bacterium | reverse complement strand
ATCTTATTTATGAAAACGAGATGTGGTTTATGGACGAGGTATATAAAAAGAAAGGAAGAAAAGTCTAACGCAGAAGAATACATATTATTATATTATTTCTATCAGCCAGTCTCTGTCCGCACATGAAGTATCGTGTAAAATTTCAGACTTCAGATGCTGTAGTTTAGGTTTATCCGAATAGTGAATATTTGTGAGTTTTGAAATGTATTTATAAAAACTTTTATTGCGATTGCGAACTGTTTCTGTAATTTCTTTAGTAGTGTAAATGTATTTCTTAAAAGCATTGAGTGAGCTGTCCAAGACTTCCACATATTTATTTTTGTTTTGCCTTACCATACAAAAATAAATTTTGATATACATCCTCTTTACACTTAGTTTATAGAAGATATCCTTAAATTTTACGGTAGTCAGATAGGCTTGAGCTTCATCATATTCTTGTTTGTAAAACAGGATATTAGCCTTATTATAATTGTAAACATCTTCTTTTTCAGCAGGGTCAAGATAGTCTGCAAATTTTTCTAAAAAGTATTCTGCATCATTCGCCTTATTTAATCTCAAACATATTGTGATATAGTTTTTTACTATTGCTGAAGAAATGGTGCCATTCAATTCCAGAATATTATCCCGTTCAATTAAGTAATCATACCAATATAACAATTCTGCATTAAAGACAGTATCTTTTGCATTGATTCTATCAATACATATATTAATCATTATGACAATGATAGATACACTTTCCTCAATTGACAAACGGGGCAAATCATCCAGGCATTTCATTTTAAAAAGAAAATAGTTTTCCTCATTAAAATCAGAACTTTGCAATAATTTGTTCAATTCCGTATGCAGTTTGGCCAGCTTGCTATTTATGATGGTTTTATCTATATCATTGTACAGATTGATAATAAATAAATTATCCATTTTTTTTTGCTGGCTGTACACTAAATTATTCAGTGCCGTATAGCTGTTCTGGTAGTTGCTGCTGCGTTTATTATATTTTAGTTGATATGTAATATGCAGCATTTCCAGCTGATATTTATATATCAGTAAGGACATATCTTCAGGTGAATGTTCAATCTGTATTTTCAGTTCTGCAAATTTAGATTCGAACTGTTTATTCAAATCATGCTCTAAATAAAATCGCAGTAAATGAAATTTATTCCGGATGTCGTCTTCACTTGAAGCCTGATATGCTATAAATGCTTCTGTAAGAGCAAGTAAATCAGACATGGCATTGACTACCCGCTTTTCGTCATATTCCTTGTCAGGGAAAAGCAGTTTGTGGACTGCACTTTTCTCAAATTTAGCTGACTCTAATTGGGTAAAGTTTGAATATATATGGTTAAATAAACGAATAACAGCATTTTCTTTTTTGATTCTATACAAATTAAGATATTGATTAAGTTGATTAATCCTGTTTTTATCAAATTTTGAAATGATATCAAATAGTTTTGAATTGTGCATAATGCTATTCTGAAATTACAAATTTTTTCTTAATTTGCAAGTAATTAAAAGACAGAAATATGTATAGACTTGTATTTATCTTCTTACTTATTTCAGCATTTTTTATGTTGGATACAGGATGCACCAAGGAAAAAACTGTAGAGCGAATTGTATATCGTGATTCCATCATTTATCGCGATACGGCAAATATGCGTATGTATTTAATTGATTTTATTGCCTTACCACAAACTTCCACAAAATCAAGAGTGATATTAAATATCAAAGATCTTGATGAAGCCACGAATACATCCTATGATAATAAATTAATTAATGTCAATACTGCACAAATACATGCTACCAATACACTTGCAGTACCCAAAGCAGTGTATGACAGTGTGAATTATACAGATTACTATCGCAGTTCTACCATATCCAGACCAAGCAATGATACACTAAAAATCATTTTCAGGATTGGTACCATGGGTGATGTTGACATCAAGACGGAATAAAAATCTTTTTCTAAAGTTTATCAAAATTATTATCTGGCAAGACCAATGCTAATTCAACTGGCAACTGATTTAATACCTTAGTAATCAATATTATACATTTATAAAACTATAGAATACAAGTAGTTTTTAGCCCTTTTTTCTCTGCTTTTGTAAAAAAAAGTAACTTTTTTCTTAAACCACACTAATTATTTTGTGTTGGGTATATGGCCAAAAACTTAAAAATATGAAAAGTCTATTTACGTTTTTTATACTTATAATACTAAAATTACATATTGTATTTTCCGGTTCAATTACTATCAACAGTATAAATACTACAAATCCTACTTGTGTAAACAATGGTTCTGTTGCCATTAATGCTACAGAAGGGGCACCGACATTAGGTTTGTTGTATTCCATATCAGGACCCATAAATGCAAGTAACGCAACTGGTGTATTTAATAGCTTACCGGCAGGGAATTACTATGTAAAAGCGTATAATATTGGAATAGATAGTGCCATTCAGACTATAACACTCACGTCGTCATATAGTGCACCCATAATTCAAAGAGTTGATACCATCAGGTCTTATTGTGATGATGATTTTACTGGTTCTATTACAGGCATTATACAAAGTGGAACCGGTTTTGGTCCGTTTCAATGGCGTTTAGATACCATTACCGGTGCCACCATTCGACCATTCCAAAGCAGTGCAACATTTAGCGGGTTACCACGTGGAAGCTATAATTTGATTTTACAAGATTGTGCTAACACGATAAGCTATACTATTGTGTTTGCTGCTACCGGCTACGAATTCAGAGATGGTTTATATGGCAACGGCTTTCCAACAGCGGAAAAAATGCATTGCGATACATTTATGATTCGCTTCGGCATTAATCACAATCTGATTGAATACAAACCGCCTTATCGATTGCGCATATCTACACCGAATGGTAACTATTGGTACAATCACTCAGATATAACTTTTATGCAAGATGTAGGAAATGTTTGGTTTGTTAGTCAAAAAGTGGGCAACATAGATTACGGTGATGCCATTAGTGTGGCTTTTTACAATGCTTGCGACGATTCAATTACATTTAATCGTACCATTGCCCGTGTAGAAGACATGAATTATTATTTTAATTTGCAATGTAGTGGTAATGTTAGCATACAAGCTAATTATTACGATTCCAGACCCAATTTGATGATTACCGGTTTGTTTGCACCGGTTCGTTTTAGATTGATAGATGCAGCAACTTCAGCTACTGTTTTTGATGAAACCAGAACCAGAACACAGGCACAAATACTATTTGAACAATTCGGATATGAATCTATATTGGGTGTAACGATGAACAACATTCCCAATAATGCCACCTATTATTTTATTATGGAAGATGCTTGTGGCTTAATTTTCAGAGATACCTTAATATTGAATGCCGTACAGCAGCCCATGAGTATTAACACCTATATTTCTTATCCGAATGGTTGTTTAGACTCGGTAATTGGAGCTATTCATGTACAACTTTATGGCTTTAATGCGCCCACATTAACGGTATTGTCAGGTCCGCCTGCATTGCAAAGCACCAACCCAATGTATGCATATAATGATGTAAATATTTATCCAAAATCATTTACATCAGTTAGTGATTTAGTGGGTGGAAACTATTTAGGTATATGGAATG
>CAZPBT010000270.1:0-3630 GCA_964584555.1 uncultured Chitinophagales bacterium | reverse complement strand
CCAAAAAACACATAACAAACAATAATACTCAGTACGATGCTCACCAGTTCGGCAAACAAGCTGGTAGCTACGACATATCTTGTTTTTTTTATGGCTACTGCACCAAAATATACGGCTAATACATAAAATGTAGTATCATGGCTGCCGTTAAAGATTCCGGCTAATCTCCCTGCAAAGCTATCCGGACCTAAGCCGCCTTCACTCACCGGACGTATCAAATCTACCATCATGCCGCGCGCACCACTTCCTGTAAACGGTTTCATGATAGCCACCGGCAAGGCATCTACAAAACGGGTGTCAAATCCCATATAAGTGAATACAGTTTTAACTCCGTTGGTAATAAAATCCATGCCGCCACATGCCCGAAATACTGCTATGCCTACCAACATAGCCACCAGATAGGGAATAATTTTCACCGCTACGTCAAATCCTTCTTTAGCACCGTCAATAAACGATTCATAGACATTGACTTTCTTGAAAAATGCCATTAAAATAAAGGTGATAATAATGCCGAAAATTATCATGCCACTCATTATCGTACTTACACGATCTACTTTTTCGTGCGGAAGATGGCTGAAAATAAAAGTTAAACCCGCGATAAATGCAATAATACCCAATACCCATGAAGTTAACACCCAATCCCATTTTATCTTCTGTATAAAAGTAACCAGTATCAAGCCCGAAATCATGCCGCCATAAGTGGCAATCAGTAATGGAATAAAAATATCGGTAGGATTCGCTGCTTTTGCTGCTGCCCTGAATGCAATAATGCTGACAGGAATAATGGTAAAGCCTGCAGTATTCAGCGTTAGAAACATAATCATAGCATTAGAGGCTTCTTCCTTATTCGGGTTGATTTCCTGTAAGCTGTTCATTGCTTTTAATCCTAAAGGCGTAGCGGCATTATCCAAGCCAAGCATATTAGCGGCATAGTTCATGACTATGCTGCCCATTGCAGGATGGTCTTTCGGGATATCCGGAAACAAACGGCTGAAAAAAGGATTAATCACACGGGCTAAGATTTTTATGGCACCGCCATTTTCACCAATTTTCATGATGCCTAACCAGAAAGCCATAATTCCGGTCAGTCCCAATGACATTTCAAAGGCGGTTTTTGAGGTATCGGTAATGGCATTTACTGTATTTTTCAGCGTTTCTACATCGCCAAATAGAATGAGCTTAAAGGCTAACACGATAAACGTGATAACAAAAAATAAAATCCAGATGTAATTCAGTATCATAAATGAATGGTAATGACAACAAGATACAAGTTCTAAATCAATTCCGAAAGGTAATATTCGTTTGAATAATGTACCTTTGCGCTGTGGCAAAAAAATTTGACATACATACAGAAATCGTCAATAAGAAGGCGCGCTTTAATTATGAATTTATAGAAACCTATAAAGCCGGTATGGTATTGACCGGAACTGAAATAAAAGCATTGAAAAATGGTATGGCAAATTTGTCTGACAGTTATTGTTATTTTAAGCACGATGAATTATGGGTGAAAAACATGCATATTTCAGAGTATAAGTTCGGTACCTATGCCAACCATGAACCCTTGCGACTGAGAAAACTGATGCTGACGAAAAGAGAAATGCGCAAACTTCAGGCTAAAGTAAAAGAGAAAGGGCTGACGATAGTGCCTTATAAGATATTTTTCAATGAAAATGGATTTGCCAAATTAGAAATTGCATTAGCCCGCGGAAAAAAATCTTATGATAAACGCGAAACGATAAAAGCCCGAGATTCAAAACTAGACCTGCAACGGGTAAAAAAAGCATTGCGATAGTAAGGCTACATTTTTCTTATTCCACAAAGCCATATCATAACTGACCATTCTGATTTTTTGAATGTAAATTAAATTGAAACCGTCTTTCTGTCAATGGCTTACTTTTTATCCGATTTTTCCAGTTTCCGATATATGATATTATTGTCGTAGATAATTTCTGCAACATAAACACCCGCATTCAACGGCAATAAAGAAACATTCAGGTTATTATATCCTTTTAGCCCATTAAATGAAGTTTTGTACTCCAATTGCCCCAGTGCATCTATCAGCAGGATAGTAACCTTGCCATCTCTTGGCAACATAATGCCAAAAGTAGCACTCTCATTAGCAGGATTAGGATATATTGATATGACATCAAAATTGCCGATGCTGATTTCTTTACAAGTAGTATTGTTGTCTGTTCTATTTTCTGCAGACTGATTGTTTATATTATCAATGCTGGCACAAATTACTGGAATAGCATTTTCATTAGCCAACTTAACTTCTCCGCTGAATGTATAGTTGATGGTCTGTGACGGCAAAATACTTCCCGTCCAGTTTTCGCGAATAACCGACCCATTGCCAAGCTGTATACTCAAGCCCATCTGTGTTATTTCAATATTGCTGTTATTAGTGATAGTAACTTGTATTTTATAAAATTCTCCATTTGGAATCAGGCGAACTTCTACCATTACGCCATCAATATATGCCTGATCAACCAAGATATATTTGATGATTGAATCAGTACATCCGCGATAGTTGGTAGATATTAATTTGATAGGATAAGTACCAACGCCGGAATAAGTATGGGCAGGTGGATTATATCCCGTAACCGGTAAGGTGCCATCTCCATATGACCAGATATAAGAACCATTTACAGGAGAGAGGTTGGTATAATTAACTACCAAAGGAGGCAAGCCATAGCTGGGAGTGAAAGTAAAATTTGGTGCAGGCACATCAGATACGGCAATAGAGCGTTGTTTCGTGCCACTGCATCCGATAGAATTAGAAGCAGTAAGTTGTACGACATAATTACCTTGTTGATTAAAGGCATGCGTCGGGTTTTGAACAGAAGAAGAACTTTCACCGGCAAAAAACCAGTTCCAGCTAGATATTGGTAACCCTTGTGAGGTCGAAATATCGGTAAACTGAATATCCTTGCCCACACATTGCGTAGCAGAAGTAATAAAATCTACATTGACAGGCTCGAATACGCGAACTTCCTTCTGGATAGTGTCTACACACTGATTGGAAGCTTGTACATAAAGTTGCACATTGTATACCCCAGCACCCGGAAAAGTATGAGTAGGGTTTTTTACACTATTATTTTGAACACCATCACCAAAATCCCAATTGAAGATATCAATGGTAAATGGAGACTGAATAGTAGGAAGGTATTTGAATGAAGTATAGGAGGTGCCTCCAACGCAAACCGAGTCAAAAGAAAAATTGGATACCGGAGAAGGGTTGATATAAACCGGACGGGTGATAGTATCGGTGCAGCCATAGGAGTTAGTCACCTGATGGAAGACATTATACGTTGCAATTTCGGGGAATGAGAATACAGGAGTTGTGTTATTGCTGGAACCCAAGCCGGCAAAATTCCAAAAATAGGTACTCATGATGCCACTTCCGGCACGGCTGGTATCAACGAATGTGGTAGGATTGCCGGAGCAAGCCAATAAATTATAAAAACCTGCTTTAGGGCGTTTATAAACAGTAAATGTTTTAAACAGAGAGTCGGTACAACCTCTGTTGGTAGTAATTTTAAGTGCCGCTGAAACAGTGCCTAATGTTGTGAATATTGTGGAAGGGTTCTGTTGCGTAGCTGTAGTAATATTGCTAAAATTCCATTTCCA
>CAZPBT010000269.1:0-3735 GCA_964584555.1 uncultured Chitinophagales bacterium | reverse complement strand
ACTGCACACACGACGAGCCGGTCATTATTAGAGAAGGATTAGGCGTTTTGTGAAATAATATGCAATCCTTGACTTACAACTAATTTTCGTAATTTGTGCCTGTCATGTATCTGATCAATATAGGCTTTTTAGTAAATGTAAGAGAGCAAACTGCTTTGCTGAGAGGTGCAGATTTAGCCAATTTGCCCATCTTGGAAAATGCTTATCTGAAAATCAAAGATGACTGCATTGCAGATTATGGCTTGATGCAAGATATAAATCCGGATGAAATAAACGATGAAATGTATGATGTAAAAGGTGCCGCTATATTGCCAAGCTGGTGCGACAGCCATACGCATCTTGTGTTTGCAGCATACAGAGAATCCGAATTTATAGATAAAATAAATGGCTTATCCTATGCTGAAATTGCCGCTAAAGGTGGCGGTATTTTAAATTCAGCACAAAAATTACAAAATACCCCCAACGAAATTTTACTTGAACAAGCACAGCATCGACTTGATGAACTGATACAATTGGGAACAGGCGCAATAGAAATAAAAAGCGGGTATGGTTTAAGTGTAGAAGGTGAATTAAAAATGTTGCGTGTTATTCAACAACTGAAAAAACAAAATTCCATCCCTATAAAATCTACTTTTTTGGGAGCACATGCCTTACCGGCTAATTTTAAAGATAATAAAGCAGGCTATATCTCAATGTTGACAGAGGAATTGTTACCCCATATTGCTGCTGATAATTTAGCCGATTATATCGATGTGTTTTGTGAATACGGATTTTTTACTCAAGCAGAAACAGAGTATATCTGCATGAAAGGCATGGATTATGGGTTGCGGGCAAAAATACATGCCAATCAGCTTAACCGCTCAGGTGGAGTGCAAGCAGGTGTAAATGTAAATGCATTGTCTGTAGATCATTTAGAAACAATAGGAGACGACGAAATTGCCTTATTGTCGTACGAAAATGCTCCTGTTGCCACACTTTTGCCCTCATGTTCTTTTTATTTGCGCATGCACTACGCACCAGCCAGAACACTGTTAGAACACAATGCTGCTATTGCACTGGCAAGCGATTTTAATCCCGGCTCTTCACCAAGTGGAAATATGAATTTTGTTTTGTCTTTAGCATGCATACAAATGAAAATGCTCCCCGAAGAAGCTATCAATGCAGCTACTGTCAACGGTGCTTTTGCTATGGAAGTACAAGATTTAGTCGGTTCAATTACTATAGGGAAAAAAGCCAATCTCATGATTACTAAACATATTTCATCACTTGCATTTTTGCCATATGCATTTGGCAATAATTGCATAGATAAAGTAATGGTCAACGGAAAATTTATCTAACATGCAGCATTTCAAATTTATACAAAACAACTTGTTCGCATTTACTAAAATCAGAAATGGTGAAACAAAAATTGGCGAAAAAATTCAGTTGATTGAAGAAACCTCACAATGGGAAAAAGAAATCAGAAAATCGAAAGCCCGTTTTGTGGTATTTGGTATTTGTGAATCTATTGGTGTGCAAGCCAACTTCGGCATTGGGGGCACCGAAACGGCCTTTCATTCCTTTTTACAGGCATTCTGCAACGTTCAGCAAAACCAATTTTTGCAAGGCGAATCTATATTGTTGTTGGGTAATTTCGATTTTTCACCTTTACTTAAAAAAACAAAAAATGCATCTGTAGAATATCTGCGTGATTTGGTAAATGTAATTGATGAAGAAGTAAGTGTTTTGGTAGAAGCTATTGTGGCTCATAATAAAGTGCCGCTCATTATTGGCGGCGGACATAATAATGCTTACGCCAATATAAAAGGAAGTGCAAAGGGAATGCACCGCCAAGGCAAGATGGAACAAATTAATGTACTCAATTTTGATGCTCACGCAGATTTCAGGCCATTGGAAGGCCGGCATTCCGGTAACGGTTTTCACTATGGCATGCATGATAATTTTTTACATCAGTATGCCATGCTGGGCTTGCACGAAAATTATATGACACAAGAAATGTGGGGGCGAATAAAAAAGAACGACAATATTTTGCCCTTGTTTTTTGAAGATATCGCTGTCCGCAAAAAATATGCGGGTAAAAAAGCTATAGAACTCGTCTTGCAATTTTTGGATAAAACACCCTGCGGTGTAGAAATCGATTTGGATTGTATTGAAAATGTGCTAAGCAGTGCCATGACTCCTTCCGGATTTTCAGTTACAGAAATCAGAAAATATATGTATCAGTTTCAGAGCAAAATTAAGCCGGTGTATTTACATATTTGCGAAGGAGCAGAAGTACTTTCAAGCGGCAAAACACAGCCAACAATTGGCAAACTAATTACCTATTTGGTTACAGATTTTATTAAAAATTACAATGGGTAAATTTTATTTCGTTTCATTCGTTACTCTTCTGACTTTTAGCTTGTTTTCTTGCAAACGCATCGTCCGTTGCGAGCGCGATTTTAATACGGATACGATTGATACGGTACAAAAAATTTGTTTTGGCTCGTGCAGCCGTGAGTGGAAAGATGAACCAATTCTAAACACGATTGTCAGCGAAAAACCAGATATTTTTATTTATCTGGGTGATAATGTTTATATAGACTCGGAAAAGAAAAGAGATTTCGAACGGAAATATTTCAAACTTTGTGAAAAATCTTCTTTCCAAAATTTGATTCAATCTTGTAGAGTTTTGGCTACTTGGGACGACCATGATTACGGCAAAAATGACGGAGGAAAAGAATACCCGCAAAAGTCAATGTCGAAAGATTTCTTTATGAAATTTTGGGGCGAAGAAAATAATAGCGATAGGCAATCTCACGATGGTATTTATACATCCTATTATTTTGGCAATGACAGTCAGCGTGTGCAAATCATCTTGTTAGATTGTCGCACGTTTAGAGATAAACTGATTACAGATACCAACGGGAATTATGCAACACAAAATGATCCTGACATGACCATGTTAGGAGAGGAGCAGTGGACATGGTTGGAAAATGAATTGCAGAAGCCTGCAAAAGTCAGAATAATTGGCAGCAGTACGCAATTTGCCCGCTCCTACAACGGCTACGAAACTTGGGCTAATTTCCCATTAGAACAACAAAAAATGCTGGCTATCATCAAGCGTACTCAAGCCAAAGGTTTGTTTTTTATTTCGGGTGATGTGCATCTGGCAGAATTATCTAAAATAAATCATCCTGATTTTTATCCTATTTATGATTTTACCTCCAGCGGTTTGACGGAGATTGAAGAAGTAGATATTCCAAATACTAATCGTATAGGTAATTCTGTATTTGATAGCCCTAATTTTGGAATAATCACCATCAACTGGCATCCTCCGGTAAAAATTCAATTTACCATAGGAAGTATAAGTGGCAGTAAATTTTTGAACTACACTTTATATTTATCAGATTTGCAGTAAAAAAATATCAGACACTGATGTCCAGTATCTGCAATTCCATGCTGCCTGCCGGAATTTGTATATTCACTTTCTCACCTTTTACTTTGCCCAATAAAGCCGCACCGATGGGTGATTTCACTGATATTTTCATCAATTTTAAATCGGCTTCTTTTTCCGATACTAAATGATAGGTAAATTCTTTTTTCATTTTGGTATTCAGCACCTTCACTTTCGATAATACAGACACTCTGGATGTATCAATTTTGCTCGGGTCTAATATGCGGGAATTGCCGATATCCGATTGTAGTTTCTTTATGCTTACTTCTTATAATCCTTGTGCCGCTTTAGCGGCATCA
>CAZPBT010000268.1:0-3745 GCA_964584555.1 uncultured Chitinophagales bacterium | reverse complement strand
GAAGAGCAGGGTAAGTCCTTTCAGGAACGGCAACAGTTCATGCACGATTGTCCATATCCATGTGCTACTATCCATATAAGTTTTGTATCCTTAGTAAGTTGACCATAAGTATATACTCTGGCACTTTTTTTAGTTTGCAAAATTGTAGATTGTGTATGCATAGAATTGAAAATTAGTTAAAATATGCTATATTAAAACCTAATTTAAACTAACGATTACTTGAAGATGTTAATACTATTAAAATCAACCATGAAAAATCTGTTTTTAGCTCTATTATTTATCATGTTCTTTTACCACTTACATGCTGATTCATTAAGCTATTCAATAAAGATAAAGACTATAGATTTGAGTGAAGACCTTGCCCCGGGTGCCACTTTTAATGATGAACTGGTTTTATTGCTGTATAAAAAATCGGTTGGCATTGAAAATCCACTTCCATTGGTACGCGAGTATTTTGTGGCAGATTCATCACACAAAACAAAAACATTTAGCTTTAAAACAGATACGCTATTAAATACAGATACACTAAGATTAGTTTTGATAGAACAAGATACACGCAAACAACTGAAAGCCTTTGATGCTATCTGTCGGGTTTATTTCAAAGAATTATTAAAAAACAAAAATGGGTATTACGAATTTATTGATGATGATGATATGCTGGGCATTACTGAAATTCCGGCTAAAACGCTGTTAGATAAGAAAACATTTATCAAAAAATTTGAAACCTTGAATCTTTTCGACTGGGCAGTTTATAAAATTGAAATCAATCAAAAAGAATAGCTTCCAGCATATAAAATCTATTATCTGAAAATTGAATGCTTAATAAAGATTAAACAAATCTGAAATTGCAACACCTTAATAAACTTTACCCGATTTTCACAGTCTAATATCTACTCTTGTCATTTATGTTTAAACTTTTATTTGCCTCACTATTACTTATTTTATTTGTTTTACCCTCTAATGGGCAGTCCTATAAAATTTCAGGAAGAATTACAGATACCAAAGACAGTTCAGAAATTATTGGCGCAAATATTCTGCTTAACGGTATTCGGGATACCACTTTTAAACTGGGCACAGTATCTGATATGAATGGGCACTTTGAACTTGATAATGTACCGCAAGGTGCTTATTTGCTTGAGTTTTCTTATATCAGCTATAAAACTATTACGAAGAAAATTTTTGTAAAAGACAATATTCAACTTGAGCCAATACAGCTCGAAGAAGATGCAAAAATGCTGAAAGAAGTCAATATTGAAGGTAAACAAATTCGTGTGCTGCAAAAAGGAGATACAGCACAATACAATGCCGAGGCATTTAAAACTAATAAAGATGCAACTACTGAAGACCTTTTAATGAAAATGCCGGGTATGTCTTCGGAGAACGGATCTGTAAAAGTAAACGGTGAAGAAGTTAAAAAGGTACTGGTGGACGGAAAAGCCTATTTTGGCGATGATACCCGCACTGCTTTGCAAAACCTACCGGCTGAAGTAATCGATAAAATTCAGGTTTTTGATAAAATGAGTGATCAGGCTGCATTTACCGGATTTGACGATGGCAATGCACAAAAGACATTAAACATTATAACTAAAAACGGCTTAGGCAACTCAAAATTAGGCAGATTTTATGCGGGATATGGCGGACAGGGCAACCGCTATACAGTGGGTGCCAACTATAATGATTTCAAAAACGACCGCAGATTTTCCATTCTTGCCATGAGCAATAATATCAATATACAAAATTTCAGCGTGCAAGATTTAGTTGGTGCTATGGGAAGTTCATCCGGTGGTGGCGGAAGAGGTGGTGGCAGAGGCGGACCAAGTGGAATGGGCAGAAACAGCCCACTGAACAATTTAATGGTATTTCCGCAAAGCGGTATCTCTACTACTACGGCATTAGGAATAAATTATGCGGATAAATGGGGTAAAAAGAAGAAAGTCAATTTCTCCGGTTCTTATTTTTTTAATGCTTCAAAAAATACAAATAACAGCTATACCAACAGACATTATTTAAGTTCAAATGACAGCAATCTGGTGTATATTGAGAATAAAGAAGCGGTTTCAAAAAACTTCAACAATCGTCTTAATTTCAGAATCGAATATACCATAGACAGTAATAATACACTGATTTTCACCCCTTCATTTACCACACAATATTACAACAACCGTTCTGCCTTGCAGGCGAATACCAACAATGCTGAAGGCATAATCAATACATTGCAAAATGAACAACTGGCAAAGCAACAAGGTTATTCATTCAATAATGAAATACTGTATCAGCATAAATTGCATAAAAAAGGCAGAACCATTTCTGCAAGCTTACAAACCAATGTGAATACCAAGAAGAATGACGGCTCATTGTGGAGTTTGAATAATTACCAGCAAGATACGTTAGAGGTAACAGATAGCCTGGATCAGCATTCTTCTTTAAAAACATTGAGTTATACTTTAGGTGGATCAATTGTGTATACTGAACCAATTAAAAAAACCGGACAAATCTCATTGTCTTACAACCCTTCTTATACACGTTCAGCATCCGACAAAAACACGTATAATTTCGATGCACTATCTGATTCCTATACGGAGTTAGACTCAACTTTAAGCAATTTGTTTTTAAATAAGTATATCACCAATAGTCTTGGCATTGCCTATCGTTACAACAAAAATAAAATAAGTTGGGCGGTAGGTGTCAATGGGCAAAGTGCACTTCTGAGCAGTGTACAGCAATTTCCCTACGATTTTCAAATAAAGAAACATTTTATTACCGCATTGCCCAATGCAGAATTTACCTATAAATTTTCCAAGACAGATAATCTGCGAATCAATTATAGGACATCGACCAATCCTCCAAGTATTTTACAATTGCAAAATGTAATTGACAACAGCAATACTTTACTCTTAAGTACAGGCAACCCCGAATTGAAACAAACTTTCGCCCAGCAAATCAATATAAGATATGGCAGATCGAATACAGATAAAGCAACAAACATGTTCATTTTCGCCATGTTCAACAATACCCGGAATTATATTTCTACAGCCACACAAACCATTGTTAATGACACGCTCATTCAGCAAATGCTTGTCAATAGTGGTACACAGTTTAGCTATCCTGTAAACATGCATGGTTATTGGAATGCACGTGCATTTTTTACTTATGGGTTTCCTGTTTCAAAAATAAAATGTAATATGAATTTCAACACTGGTTTTGCATATACCCGAACACCTACACTTATTAACCTGAAACGTAATAATGCAAACACTTATGCTGTAAACGGAGGGTTTGTCATCAGCAGCAATATCAGTAAAAAAATAGATTTTATCTTGACGTATGCCGGTTCTTATAATATTGTACGCAACACTCTGCAACAACAAAATAATTCCAATTATTATTCGCATATGGCATCTGCAAAAATCAACTATCAGTTTTGGAAAGGCTTTGTCTTTCAAACCGGAGTAAGCAATCAGTTGAATGCCGGAGGCAGTTCGAGCTATAATGTCAGTTACTGGTTGCTCAATGCAAGTTTGGCCTATAAATTTTTAAAAGACGAAAGTTTGGAACTTAAATTCAGTGCCAATGATATCCTGAATCAAAATAAGAGTATCAGCCGGAATGTAACAGAAAATTACACGGAAGATATACAAAGTACAGCATTGCAACGCTATTTTATGGGCACTATCACATATACTTTGCGAAAAACAAAAGGAGGTGCAAAACAAACAGACGATAAACCTAAAGAGTTTATGCCACC
>CAZPBT010000267.1:0-3758 GCA_964584555.1 uncultured Chitinophagales bacterium | reverse complement strand
TATTATGGCTGATTCACAATATCCTATTCTATTATCCGAACTTGATTTGGGCTTTACTAAGCTTAAAAACCGGGTACTCATGGGTTCCATGCATACCAATCTCGAAGAAGCAAAAGACGGCTTTCAAAAACTGGCTAAATTTTATGCCGAAAGAGCCAGAGGTGGTGTAGGATTGATTGTTACCGGAGGCATGGCTCCTAATTGGGAGGGTTGGTTGAAACCATTTGCAGAGCGCATGACCAACTCATCTCACGTAAAAAAACATAAGATGGTTACAGAAGCCGTTCATGAAGAAGGCGGCAAAATTGCCATGCAGATTCTTCATGCCGGGCGATATGCCTACCATCCGTTAAGTGTAGCACCCAGCAGAATACAAGCACCTATTAATCCTTTTAAACCTCGTGCTTTGAGTACATGGGGAGTAAAACGCACGATCAACGATTTTGCCGATTGTGCAGCTTTAGCCCGTGAAGCCGGATATGATGGGGTAGAAATAATGGGTAGCGAAGGCTATTTAATCAATCAGTTTCTGGTAGAACATACCAACAAACGTACAGATGAATACGGGGGCAGCTATGAAAACCGCATGCGTTTTCCACTAGAAATCCTGGCTAAAGCACGCCAAAAAGTGGGAAAGGATTTCATTATCATTTATCGTTTGTCGATGTTAGATTTGATTGACGATGGCAGTAATTGGGATGAAATCGTACAGTTAGCCAAGGCAATAGAAAATGCAGGGGCAACCATTATAAACACAGGTATAGGTTGGCATGAAGCGCGAATACCGACTATTGCGACTTCTGTGCCCCGGGCAGGATTTACATGGGTAACCAAAAAACTGAAAAATGAAGTTTCCATACCGCTTTGCACATCCAACAGAATAAATATGCCAAGTGTTGCCGAAAAAGTGCTGCAAGATGGTTGCGCTGACATGGTATCGATGGCACGCCCTATGCTGGCTGATGAAAACTGGGTGGCAAAGGCAAAAGCCGGGAAAGAAAAAGAAATCAATACGTGCATTGCCTGTAACCAGGCATGTTTAGACCATACTTTTTCAAATAAATTATCTTCTTGTCTGGTCAATCCGAGAGCCTGCCACGAAACGGAACTGAATTACCTGCCGGTATCCGACAAGAAAAAAATCGCTGTAGTAGGTGCAGGTCCTGCGGGACTTGCATTTTCAAGTATTGCGGCAGAAAGAGGGCATCAAGTAACCTTATTTGAAGCGGATGCTGAAATTGGCGGACAATTCAATATGGCTAAAAAAATTCCGGGTAAAGAAGAGTTTTATGAAACACTGCGCTATTTTGATGTTCAATTGAAAAAACACGGAGTGAATGTAAAAGTCAATACCCGTGTGAGTGCTGATGATTTGAAAAATTTTGACGAAATCGTGCTGGCTACGGGTATTCTACCCAGACAAGTCACGATTGAAGGTGTCAACCATAAAAAAGTGCTGGGTTATATTGATGTGCTAAAAAACAAAGTAGAGGTAGGCAAAAAAGTTGCCGTTATCGGAGCAGGCGGAATTGGATTTGATGTATCTGAATATTTAACGCAGAAAGGGGAAAGCCCAACCTTAAACACAAAAGAGTGGATGGAAGAATGGGGTGTAGACATGACCAATGAAGCACGTGGAGGCGTAGAAGGTATTCAACAACACGTAGAAGCACCTGCACGAGAGGTCGTGATGTTTCAGCGTACCGCCGGAAAAGTGGGTGCAAAACTGGGCAAAACAACAGGCTGGATACATCGTACTACATTAAAAATGAAGAAAGTAAAAATGATAGACGGTGTAGAGTATATAAAGATTGACGATGAAGGCTTGCACTATATAGACAAAAACAAACAGCCTCAGGTATATGCCTGCGATAATGTGGTATTGTGTGCCGGACAGGTTTCATTAAGAGAGCTGGAGCAGCCCATTACTGATTTGGGTATTCCCATGCATGTTATTGGCGGAGCTTATGAAGCCGGAGAGCTGGATGCCAAGCGTGCCATCAATCAGGCAGCAAGGCTGGCAGCAACTATTTAATTCGGACTTATAACCAATCTCTAATGCGTTGCAGAAAAGATTTTCCACTATTAATGCCAACATCAAAAGTATAGACATCGCCACCCTCATTTTTCGAAGAACTGCCTATGATAGCAGTATTTTTTGATATCAGCTTGTAGTCTAACTTACCTTTTATTTTTGACATTGCCTGAACTATCGTTTGCATGGGTACGGTATCAGTAGAAAACAACAATTCGTCTGGCGAATACACTTCAATTATTTCAGTAAGACTCTCCATATTCCCCAAATAATCCTCTTGTTCTCTGTCGTTCTTTAAGGAAACAAATCCTGTATATTTTCTGTTTTTATTGTATAAAATTAAGGTCTCACTTATCACCTTCGCTTCTTTACCTTCTCCGATAATAATATACCGCTTTTCATCTTTTACATAATTACTCCATTTCCCATTTATCCAGGCTAACAGAAAACGGTACGATGACAAGAAAACGATATTCAGCAAAAATGAACTTAAAATAATTCCTCTTGATGAACGCAATGCCAAAGGGAAAAAAGAATAAACTAACGAAATCAATACAGTACCGCTTAGCAGTCCGGCAAGCAGATGTTTCCATTTGTTTCCTTTTTGATAGACACCCCAAAACCAAAGTGTAAACAGCCAGATGCCAATATAGAGCGGGATATTTATTTGGTAAAAAGAATCAGGATAGCGCACATGTTTAGCTGATAGAATAATATTTTCAAACAGGCGGACAGAAAGCAATAAAGCTCCCAATATCATTATTGCATCAACTATAGGATAAAACAAACCCGAGAACAGTGTTTGAATTATTGCCATAAATGCACGCAAATAGATAGCAACATATAAAAAAAACGCAAGTGCTTTTCCTTTCGTTCCGGATACATGTTTTCGCGAAAAGATAATCATGGCCTGATAGAATACACGGATATAATTCAGGCTGCCCTTCTTAGTGCTTTCCCCTTTGAAATGAATAATAGAAGTTTCTGAAAAATAAATATTCTTATAGCCTGCTTGTTTTATACGGTATGATAGGTCTATGTCTTCGCCATACATAAAATAATCCTCATCCAATAAGCCGATTTTATCCAAGACAGAACGGCGCAGCAACATAAAAGCACCACTTAATACATCTACTTCATGGTTCTTGTTTTTATCTAAATAGGTGAGATGATATTGTCCGAATAATTTTGATGACGGAAATAATTTTGACAAGCCACTCATTTTGCTGAATGCCGCCACGGGAGTTGGAAATCCCCGTTTGGATTCTGGTAAAAACTGACCACTGCCGTCAACCATCTTAACACCCAATGCACCTGTGTTTTTGTCTTCATCCATCTTGTCAATACATTGCTGCAAGGTCGTTTCTTGTATCAGCGTATCGGGATTGAGCAATAAGATATAGTCGGCGTTGCTTAAGCGCATAGCCTGATTATTGGCTTTTGAAAATCCGGCATTTTCCGTGTTGACAATCCGGATAACTTGCGGAAATTTGTTTTTCAGCATGAGTATTGAATCATCTGTTGACGCATTATCCACTACATAAACTTCGTATTCAAAGTTGGTTTTGCTGCGAAATACGGCATACAGACATTGCTCTAAAAAATAGCGCACATTATAATTCACTATGACGATACTCAGCTTCAGAATAAGACTATTTACTCCTTTTTACTCTTCATTTCTAAATAGTGAATATAAATCGGAGGGAAATAAAGGTACGGTTTT
>CAZPBT010000266.1:0-3788 GCA_964584555.1 uncultured Chitinophagales bacterium | reverse complement strand
CTGTGTGGTAGTGGTTTTCATTTTTTATTATGATGTTGCCCCTACGGGGCTTTGTTAGGTGTTTTCGATGATGCTTATTTCGTCTTCGGTCAAATCGTAAAGTTGGTAAACTAATTGGTCGATTTGGTTTTCTAAATTGGTAGTATCGGAATTACTATTTTCAGTTTTCAAATTCAATATCTTCTTTACAATATCTCTGATTGGTTTTTGATTTTTAGTATTAATATTTGGGATTGGAAGTTTTCTTAATTCAGTTAATGTAGTTTGTCGAAAGTCGTCTTTAGTAGCAATTGAAGAAGAGTTCAAGTAAATGAAGGAGATTAATTTGCTTGCAATGATTCCTGTAAGAAAATAGCAATCAAATTTATCGTCAGTCGGTATAAATGGATTTATGTCTTTTTTGAAAACTAATTTTTCGTCACAATAAGTAACTGAAAGGCGGTCTTGGCGACTAATGATTCTTCGTATTAGAATTTTTGGTTCTGCTTGATAGAATTGAACGAGACTTTTTTTGTCAACCAAATCCGTATTGTAAATACTGTCCTTAACCAAACAAAAATTGTAAACATTTCCTTTTGAGAGAAAAGGAAATAAGAATTCAGTTTCTATATTATTTGTTTCAGGAAAATTACTGCCTGATAAGCCCTGAGTTGACTTAGTGATTGTCCCGAACGGTACAAAATATTCGGAGTCAAAGCTAGTAAATTTATGTGCTGTTTTGTCTATGATTACTTTAAAATCAGGTGCCTTGATTTCCGATACTTGAAATTTATTGTATTCTAAGTTTTCTAATGTTTCAATTTTTGCTTTCTTATCAAAAGCAAAAATCAAATATTCTGGTTTCGGTTCTTTAGAAACAAAATAAAGAGCAGTATCAACATAGGCATCTTCAAAGATATTGAAAGGAAGATTTATCAATTTAACAAGTCCGTATTGCTCAAAAAAGTAGTTTCTAAATTTTGAATAATTTTCACCTGTTTGCCAAGTTATGGGTGCGATATAAGCCAAAAGACCTTTATTGTTTAAGATTTTTAAACCTTCTAAAATAAACGGGACAGAAGTTTCATACTTTCTTTCTAATTGAGCGTATTTGTTATTAAAAAACTTCCGTTCATTTATTTCAAATGCTTCCAATGGTATATATGGCGGATTGCCAATCACCACATCAAAGCCTACAAAATCGCCATCGTCATTCAGCACTTCCGGAAATTCAAAACGCCATTCAAATGCATTTTCAAAAATCTTGTTGGCTTTTATGGCTTCAATTTCTGCTTTTAAGTTTTCAATTTCTGCCAGCAATTTTTCTTCCCGCTCTTTAGCCTTATGCTTATTTTTTTTATTGCCATAAACGGCCTCGTCTTCCATAAAAATATTCGGAGCTACCAGTAACCCAAAATCGTATTCCAGTTTCTGTAGTTTCTTTATCTTAGGGTCGTTGCGAGATATTTCACTTCTAAAATCGGATTTTATGTCGGCAATCAGTCGCTCCATTTCTCGTTTCTGCTCTTTGTTTTCTGCATTCCGGTAGGTGTCCACGGCTATCCGGTAAGTATCAATCGTCCACTTGCTTTTTTTCAGAGCTTGTTTCAAGTCGGCATCAATGGCAAAACGGCTTACCAAGGAGTTACCGCATTTAATGTTGATGTCGATATTGGGCAGCGTTTCTAATTCGGTTGCGTTCTTGTAGTAGGCATTTTTCAACAATTCAATCCATAAACGTAATCGACATATCTTAACAGAATTGGTATTGATGTCCACCCCAAAAAGGCAGTTTTCAATAAGGGTTTGTTTTTCGTGGAAGAGTGTTTCTTGTATGCGCTGACTTTCTTTGTTGCTTGGGTTGTATTCAAACAACTCACCGTCTTCATCTGTTACAATCAATTCATCATTCACTACTTCTACATGATATTCTTTCAGGCGTTTTCCATCACGGTCTTGCAAAATTTTCAAGTCGTTTTTTAACGCAATTATTTCATTGAGTGCCGAAACCAAAAAATGGCCTGAACCTACTGCTGGGTCGCAAATCTTGATACTGTTTATAATTTTGTTGGCTTCATTCCGGTCTTCAATTTTGTCGTAAAGCTCTTTTATGTCTTTGCAGTTCCATTTTTTGGTTTCATTGAATTTCTGCACTACGGCTTTGCGAATGGTTTCACGGCACATATACATGGTGATGAAACCGGGAGTGAAAAACGAACCGTCTTTATAGCCGTTTATTTTCTCGAAAATCAAGCCTAGAACCGAGGCGTTAATCAGGGTCTTGTTGTCTTCCTGAATTTCTTCTCCGCCCTCTGCTCCAAAGTCGTAAGCATCCAAAAAGGCAAATAAATATTCAAGCGTTGAAATATTGCCCGTCCGTTTTTTGCCCTGCCGGTCTTTCAGCACGGTTTGCGAAAAAACCGGAATGGTTTTATCATCCTTCAGGTTGCTGATAAATAAGGTTGCCTGCTCAATGTCGGTCGGCTCAAAAAGAGATGAATTGAGATAGGGAACATTTTCAAACGCTTTTTTTACATCTTCGTTCCGCTCTTTATACTTGCGCGCCAATACCTGAAAAAACAAACTGTTCAGGTCGTCATAATTCTTGATTTTTTCAAGATTAAGAAACGAATACGAGCTGCCTGCCGAATGGACAGGCTTGTCGCCTTTCCCGCTATTGCGTGACGAGTTATGATAGGAGATGAGTTGGGCTTCGAGCAATTTTAAAAATAAAATTCTGTTTATCCAGGTAATAGAAAGTTCGAGTGCAACAGAAAAAAGCCGTTCTTGTTGTGTATTGCCAAATTGACTTGGCTTGTCCAATCGGCTAAGCTTATCTAAGCTGTCAAGCTGAATGATAGCATCTTCAAGAATTGTTCCTGTGTGCCGTTCACCAGCTTTATTTCGCTCAATGAGTTTTTTGCTGCCTTCCTTGGTTTCGGTCAGTCCTATAATGTGCAACAACTCACTGTAAAAGCGTTTATCCAGACTATTGCTGTCATTGGAAAACGGAAGTTTTAAAAGATGCTCCGGCGAAAGTAATTTGAATAAAGCAATTAACGCATTGTCGTCTGCTTTGTCGGAATTACGTAATGGTTTTTGAAAGTCCTGAATATTGAAATAAGTAAATTCAATTTCAGAAGAAATACTGTCGATAAACGGCTCAGCAATTTGTTTGTAGAAAAAATCTGTTTTGGTGTCTGCCAATCGACCACTTTCAAAGTCGTTAAATTGTTTTACAAGCGTTTTATTTTGAGCAAATAGCCTGTCGAACAAGTTAGCGTCAAAAATGAACCATTCGTTAATGTTGGTTGCCACCAAATGTTTTACTTCAAGATTTTTATGAGTAATTCTTTCTCTTAAATAGTAAAGCACCAATTCCTGAAACGCTTTTGTATTAAGTTTTTTTGCACTAAGCATTTCCGTTTTGTTCGTTGGTTTTTTAGCTTCAATGATTACACCGACTGAACTTTTAGCACTGTTATTATTATGAATAACAAGATCGTTTCTACCTTTAGTATTAATAAAATGATTGGGTTCGTAATAGGTTTTTTTTAAAAAATCAGAGACTAAGTTTTTATGAAACTCTTCGCTTTCCTTGTCATTTGTCCTGTCGAGTAAAGTAATGAGATTGGTCTTGAAACCTTCTATTTCAGTCCTGTTTGGTTTTACTTTTAAAAAAGCTTTATTTAATGCCTTTCTTGGTTTCAATGCTATTAATTCCATCTATATGTTTATATTTTTTGACGGTATGCTAATATAAGTTTTTCAAATGAAAATACGTTAAGTATATTATTGAAAAAGGTATC
>CAZPBT010000265.1:0-3791 GCA_964584555.1 uncultured Chitinophagales bacterium | reverse complement strand
GCAGCAGCAGCTTCTTCTTTTTTCATTTTGTTAATCGCCTTGATAATCATAAAGACAACAAACGCGACTACTAGAAAGGTAATCACTTGCGAAATGAAAGCACCATATTTGATAGCAACTTCCGGTGTAGCGGCAACAGAACCATCTGCAGACGCTGCAACAGCTTTTTTAAGCACGAACACCTTGTCGTTAAAATCAACGCCGCCCGAAATCATACCGATAGCAGGCATCACCATGCCGTCAATAAATGCAGACACAACCTTTCCGAAGGCACCGCCCATTACCACACCAATAGCCATGTCGACCAGATTGCCTTTCATGGTAAACTCTTTGAATTCTTGTAACATTCCCATAATTGTTTTTTAGTTGGTTAAAATTAATGATTTTATTTTATATCCAAACTATTACCTGAAAATCTGATTAGGTACCTGCTGGGTTAAATCAACCGTACTCTTTTGCACCAGACTCGGGAATGCTTTATTTAATTCAGTCATAAATTCATTGTCTTTGTATTGTATAGCCAGCATTTCCATTCGTTTGACGATATCTTCTGCAGATTTCTTTTCATTTGCATACAATGCGGCATAATCATTCGGTAAATTATAGAAACGTAAGCAGTCTTTAAGGTCTTTGATATATAGCTCTTTGATGGATTTAGCATTAGCAGGTGCTCCGGCTCTGTAATATAAATCTATCCATTGCACGGTTAAGATATTAAAGAATCTGTTGTTGGGTGCATAATATGGTGCATTTACATACTGGAACTCTTTTTTGGCTCTGTCCAGCACCTTAACGGCATCTGCCTGACGACCATTTCTTACTAAATCATCGGCAATACCAAAGTGAACGCTTTTTAAGGTGTTCATGATACGAGCTGAATTTTCGTCAACAAACATCTCTCTGTCGCCCAAGCCACCGTATTTAAAATCATTCATCAAGATATCATAAGAGCGCTGAGTGTTCATTGTGTAATATCCTTTTTGATTCTCAAGGAACAAACATGGCACTAAGCGCAACACTTCTCCTTCTTGCACTAAATATTTACCTAACCCCTGATAATAGCCTTCTTCAACAGTATTGGAAAAACAAATAGGGCGACTCCAGTCTTGGGCAGCTACCATAGCCAATAAGGCTAAATCAAATTTGATTAGGCGGTTTTTACCCAAATCCCAAACCATTTCGTCTACTACTTTATCTTTAAATTGCTCAGGGACTACATTATTACTTATTAACGCTTGCTTATTTACTTTCATTTTAAATTTGGTTGTCGGCAAATAATTAACCTGATCGTTTCTGCCGGCTTGTGCCATAAATTGAGGATCATCACTTAAAATAAAGTCCATTACATTAGTTAAATCTAATGTTTGTCCGGCAAAACTATTCGTTTCATTGTACTGTATCATATCGCGTTTACTTCCACGGTATTTATCCGGAGTAAAAGCTTTATAAAATGGCACAGGACCTGATTTATTAGAAGCACGCATCAGACAGTCAATATACCAGTCTACACCCAATAAACTCAGATTCACAATACGCACGTCAGTACGAATACCTTCTATTTCCTGTGCGTACCAAAGCGGATAGGTGTCATTGTCGCCCTGTGTAAACAGTATGGCATTTGGCGGACAGCTTTTTAAATAATTTGCTGCGAAATCACGAGCCATATATCGTCCGTTACGATTATGGTCATTCCATCCTGTTTTGCCCATTAAATAAGGAACAAACAAACACATAGCTGTAGCCAAAACGGCCACAGGCAAGCCGGGTAGTTTTTTGCTTTTTAGAAAATCATATATAGCGGCGACCGAAGTACCTATCCAGATACAAAAGGTAAAAAATGAACCCACTAATACATAATCTCTTTCACGAGGTTCTCGCGGTGGCTGATTGGTATATATAATTAACGCAATGCCAGTTGCAAAAAACAATAATGCCAGAATAATAGTATAATGCTGATTGCGGTAGAGCATAAACACCAAACCGATGATACCTAACAGAAGTGGCAGCATATAGAAATAGTTGCGGGCTTTTTGATTGAGAATCTGATAGGGCAATCCTTCCTGTGAACCTAAGTGGGCATTGTCGATAAACGGAATACCGGAAAGCCAGTCGCCATCCATACCTACTGTGCCTACCATACCTTGATAATCATCTTGTCTTCCTGCAAAATTCCACAGGAAATAACGCTTATACATATACCCAATCTGGTATTTGAAGAAATAAGTCAGATTATCGCCCATCGTTGGTGTAGCCCCCTGAAAGCCTGTCCAATAGCGGTATAAGCCATCCGCAGACTCTCCATCATTCGTTGGCCCCATGCGTGGAAATAAAATTTCATCTGCCGGGTCATACTTATAGCCTATTTTTTCACCTTTCACTTCATATTTTCCGGTTTTCAAATCCTGATAGTATTCTTTTCCTTTAATATCATAATCGACAGGACGTGCCGTGTACAGTGGTCCTTTTACTAATGGTCTGTCGCCATATTGTTCGCGGTTTAAATAAGATAAAAGACTAAAGACATCTTTAGGCGAGTTCATGTTTATAGGCGGATTTGAAGCAGCCCGTATGGGAACCATCATATAACTCGAAAATCCAATAATGATAACCAATAAAGAAATCAAAACGGTTTGCATGGTCTTAACGGTAATTGGATCTCTGCCATCTAAACGTGGTGAATATTTTTTAAAGAGATTGTAGACTAATACAGGCAAACCTGCAAACACGCCCCAAAACAAGGCTTTGTCATTTTCATAATTAAAACCATATCGCAAAATAGCATACCCTATTGCCCAAAGCAGCATTAATATCAGAAAACTTCCCATCCCCACAGACAATACGGAGAAGAATAAAATAAAATGGAATAATCCGATATAAATCATAGAATTAAAGTCTTTTCTGGTGCCATAATAAATGGCAAAAACTAAAGCAGCAATCAGGATGATAAAATAAATAAATGCTCCCGTATTAAATGGCAGTCCTATACTGTTTACAAAAAAGAATTCCATTTGTTGTGCCTTAAGTGTCATAAATTGGATGACACCCACCTGTACCATACCCAAAATAACAAAGCCCAAGACGAACATCACAGCTAAACCAAATAAGCTGGGTTTGAAACGACGATAATAATAGACCAAACTTGCAGTAGGGAATACCAGCAATGACATTAAGTGGACACCTAATGACAAGCCTACCATGAATGCAGCGAAGATAAACCAGCGATCGGCAAATGGTTCTTCGGCTACGTCATCCCATTTCATAATAGCCCAAAGCACTATGGAAATAAAGAACATGGAAGAGGCATATACCTCTCCTTCCACTGCCGAAAACCACATGGTATCGGAAAATGAACATGCTAATGCCGCCACAGCACCAGAACCAACGATGGCTAATGTTTTATCCATGCTGATTACTTCATCCTTGTCTCTTACCAATAATTTCTTTACAATTAATGTGGTGGTGAGAAACAAAAACATTACGCATAATGCCGACATCAGTGCCGACAAGAAATTGATCATTAATACCGGATTTTTCGCATTGAGCAAAGTAAACAATCTGCCCATCATCAAAAACAAAGGGGCTCCCGGAGGGTGCGCTACCTGTAATTTGTAAGCACAAGAGGTGAACTCGCCACAGTCCCATAAACTGCCCGCTGTTTCCATTGTTGAAGTATACTGCCAGAGAGAAATTGCAAAAACGACAAATGCTACTATGGCATTTACCAGTTTGTATTGTTTATTCATGCAAAGAATTTTGCCAAAAATAAGAAAAATAAAACTATTAACACCTTG
>CAZPBT010000264.1:2552-3794 GCA_964584555.1 uncultured Chitinophagales bacterium | reverse complement strand
TTATCCGGATAATACTCCGCGAACAGTTTGTTTGACGGTAAACAATTCTAATTTTAGCGGGTGTGAAAAGACACAATGTATAAATATCAATTTCCAAAACAATACTTGCGACTCCATTACCTGCGTGCTTCCCGGCGATGCCGACCATGATTTAACGGTGAATAATTTTGATGTATTTGCTATTGGATTAAGTTATGGAAGGCTCGGTTTACGCCGACCTGATGCTACAAATTCTTACATGCTCCAGCCTTCACCCGACTGGCAAACGACACACTATTATGGTTATAATGATAAATTTGCCGACTGCAACGGAGACAGTATCATAAATGCGCAGGATGCGGTTGTAATTTATAATAACTACATAGAACGAGCAGAAAATGTATTTAATCACCGTGATGCTCAGCTGGATTCGCTGCCACAGGTTACTTTAACATTTGATACACTGCCTATTATTATTGCAAATGGCATTTGTGCCGGTGCGCAAATTGCCGGAGATATCAATATCAGTTCCGTTACTACGCTTGACAGCTCTTATGGAATAGCATTTTCTGTAGAATATCCTGAATCATTTTATGATTCTTGTTTTTCAGTTGCTGTTGATTTAGATAATAACTCCTGGTTTGTGAGCAACGAACCTGTTATTTTATTCTACAAGAATATTCCTCAATTTCATCGTGTAGATGTAAGTATGGTACGTACCAATGGATTAAACAGAAATGGTAACGGGCGAATTGGCAGAATCAAATTTATTACGGAAGGCGATATTTTCGGACGTCAATTGCGAAACTCTTCATCGTATGTCTATACGTTTAATGTTAACTCAACACAGGCTATTGATAATCATGGCAACAAGAAAAACATAGCCGGGTCTTCAACAACAGTCAGCTTTATTTCATTGGGTTATAAACAAAGTGAAATACAAAATCTGCAAGTATTTCCAAATCCTGTACATAATATCTTACAGCTAAGAGCTGATGAACGCATTACAGAGATAGAGATAACAGACATCACCGGAAAAATTATTTATGCATCACATCCTGATAATTACCAAAATCAGATTGATTGTTCGGTGCTGCCATCCGGAATTTATAATATGCAAGTCAAATCAGACGAAGGCTTATCCGTAGTTAAGTTAGTAAGACAATAGAATTTAGTAGTAAGTAGTAAGCAAGAAGAAGCAAGTAGTAAGTAGTAAGTAAGAAGATGCTTATATGCCATTCTAATATTTAAAATTCATCATTC
>CAZPBT010000264.1:0-2452 GCA_964584555.1 uncultured Chitinophagales bacterium | reverse complement strand
AAAAATATCCTTTTTATTAACTCATTTAAATTTAAAACAATGAAACAAACAACAAAAAAAATCGCAAAAGCATTGATCGCATTCATGCTGTTTTCACCTCTGTTCATCGCATGCGTACCTAACGGAGGCGGCCCCAACCCCACACCACATTGCTACAGAGATTCGTTTGTCGTACACTTTGACAGTCTGCATAATACGTGGGATACGACGGCAATCAGAGTCCCCACTTCCTGTAACGATACGACACCAATACCTCCTGTTGTTTGCGATTCTGTTCCTTTTGATTCCCTTTTGATTACTCCTGTGTACTCATGGATTTGCGATTCAACTAATACAAATCCGAATGATACTTTGCATTGCCATTATATTATTTCCGGATATGACACAACAATGCATACGTTTATCCGAATCAACTGCCGTTAATCAGAAACATTTAGATTCTTAGTTATGCCGGATATATTTGTCCGGCTTTTTTTTATGCTATACAATCAGTATTTTTGCAGTAAATCGTTTATATGAAAAAAACAGTACTCTTTTTGTTATTTATTGTCAATCTGTTAATATCGCAATTTTCTTTTGCTCAACTAGACAGATATTGTGGAATGGATGTTATTAATAATAATATTATCCAGTCAGATGCCGCCATAAAATCAACCTATCTGGAGCAAATCAACCAAGCAGTCAATGATATTATGGCATACGATACTTCGCTGGCAAGAACGGATAGTGTTTACACGGTACAAGTAGTTGTTCATGTCGTTTATCTAAACAACAACAAATATGAAAATATCCCTGATGATATTATACGCACACAAATTGATGCACTTAACAGAGATTACAATGCATTGAATGCTGACAGTGTTAATCTTCGTCCGTTTTTTGTTCCATTCAGGGGAAATCCTAAAATAAAATTTCAACTAGCTACTAAAACACCCGGTGGGCAAGCTACCACAGGCATTACGCATACACAAGGTGCATTAGGCAATCTGGCAGGCTGGGATCCTTTAAGCACATTGATATGGACAGCTTTAGGTATAGAGCCGCTAAAAGTAGATAATTTAATTTTAACAGGATCTAAAGGAAAATCAGCTTGGAATGTCAATAAATACCTGAATATTTGGGTATGTGATTTAAATTATGGAAACAGAAAATGTAGAACATGTTTAACATTATGTGATACTTGTGGTGCATTAGGTGGCTTTGCATATCCTCCTTCAAACGCTACAAACTGGGGCGGACTAGCATTAAACCATGGCAATAATGATGGATTAGTGATAGATTTCCGATTTTTTGGAATTAACAACTGGTTTGCCAGAGACTCCACTTCTCAACGTTTCAGAACTTTATATACAAATGGCAGAACTACTGTTCATGAAGTAGGTCACTACTTTGGCTTACAACATACTTGGGGAAATGTTGTAGAACTTCCGGGTGGTCCAAGTGTTGACGGTTGTACTATTGATGATTTTATGGCAGATACACCTGAAGAAGAACAAGCATTTGCAGCGAATTTACCAAGAGGAACAACAAATGTTTGTGATACTACTATAAATACATGTAATAAATTATATTTAGGGAGAGATTATCCGGATATGTTTGAAAATTACATGGATTATTCATCTGATTTGTGTTATAATCTGTTTACCAAACAACAATCTGAAATCATGCGCTTTAATCTTTTGTCAAGAAGGAGCGGTTTGATTATTAAAAGAGAAGGTTCAACCGTTTTAGCAACCAATCAAATTCGTACTGCTGAAGCCGGTATCAGATTTTATCCTAATCCTACGAGTTCTCAGCTGACAGTAGAGTTCAGCAAACCTTCAAAACAGTCTATACAAATTGCGGTATATGATATCACGGGCAAAAAAATGCTTGCTCAAACAGCATCAACTAATGAAACTGTCATTTCATTATCAACGGAAAATCTGGCTAAGGGCATTTATCTACTTCAGTTCAGCAATGATGAATTTATTGCAGCAGATAAGTTTATAAAGGAATAATCCCATCTTATAGGGAATTAAAAAAAGGCTACGAAAATCACGTAGCCTTTTTTTTCTGAAATCTTATCGATTAATTCTATTTCACTATTTCTTTTTAGTAGACTTCTTAGTTGCTGCTTTTTTAGCTGCCGCTTTTTTAGCCGGTGCTTTCTTTTCCTTTTTGGCAAATGCATCCGGTACTTGAGCTTCAACCATTTTTTTAAGCTCGTCCAGTGTCAGCATGGCAGCTTCATCCTGTGTATATTTTTTTCCGGTAAGTTTCAACATTTTCTTGCCAAAGCGAAGAAACGGCCCCCACCTGCCGTTTTCAACAGAAATTTTTTCTTCCGGGAATTGGAGTATATAACGATTTGCTTCTTTATCCAGCTTTTTTTCTATCAATTCATCGCAGTCATTTTGTGTAAGCCTGTCAAAATTATAGGCTCTCGGCACATTGATAAACATATCATTCC
>CAZPBT010000263.1:0-3805 GCA_964584555.1 uncultured Chitinophagales bacterium | reverse complement strand
TTCTCAATCCGGGGTCGCCATGGTAGATCATCTGTTCTGCTACGGAAGGTTCTAAGAGTCCTCCACTATTAATTAATTGGGACGAAGTCGATTTAAGTATATTACCAATCTTGTCATTATACATGCTATTAGAAATGCGATGATAAAATTCAGTAGAATAGGCATTTAAGTTGGATGAAACACCATATGTCATTGGCGCTAAGAATCCTATTGCGGCTTTATTGGGTGTCAATACAAACCGGTCACTATATAAAGTTGAGTGTCCTGCATCAGCAAAAATATTACCTACAAAACAACCATTGGTCAGCATAAAGTGGTATCTGCCCCTGTTGGTAAAATTTTCAGGTGTTAAATTAAAGTCTAATGTAGATGTAGCAGAGTGACCGAAAAATGTGATTAAGGAAACACCGGTATTAATTAATGAGTCAATAAAAATATTTTGTGCAATTTGAATAGGGTCAGTCGAGTTTTTATATAAGCTGGATACCGTGGCACCATAAAATGGAGCTTTTATCAAACTAGCATAATTTTCAAGATAACTTCTGAAAAGTTGCTGTTCAAAATTGTTATTTCCTCCTGCCAGATGCAAAACATTTTTCATCCAAGATTTATTATAAGGAGTTTCAGCAGCATTTAATGTGTCATTTAATGTTTGTTCATACTCTTTAACTTTATCCAGATAAATCTTAATATCATCTCCGGTTATTGCATCCAATCTGCCTATTCCTAACTGAGGTGCATTTAATATAGCAGACCTTGCAGTTAGAAGATTGTCAGAGGCTGGTTCTCCGTATGTAGGCACTAGGCTACGATTATAAATGGTTGCATTCTTATTGCTATAAGTAAATGGGAATCCTTTTCCGATTATGAAGACTAATTCTGGCTTGACTGTAAATTTATCAATAGCATAATTAATAAAATTCCGAATACCACGTGGATGTTGGGCAATATTGTAACCAAATTGCTCCATCAAATCTTCATAGTAATAGATTTGAGCATTATTTGCTCCTCCAGCCTGTGAGTTTCTATATTGTTTGTATTGATCAATAAAATCAATGCCAGCTATACTGGTTTTTAATTTTCGGTTGGAAATTATCAGATAATTACCCTGTACTGGTAGAGAAAAGTTGACTGATTGCATTGAGCTTATTGTCGTGATATCAGTTGCAGCCTGTGAAGTTAAATACAAGTGGTTTTTAGGGTAAATTGTAGTATTCAGATGAAACTTTAATACGCTGTCAGTGATACCGGTGTAGCGTATTTGATTGTCCAAATCGTATAAAATTGGAACTGTGGATTTATTATCAAAATTTTTAATTTCAAAATAAACATCAACTGACTTCTTAATTGAAAATGAATACCTGGAGTTATTTTCAAAAATAAATTTTTTTGGATATTCCTGAAGATAATAACCAACAGATGCCTTCGCACCTGTACTGGCAGGGTGAATATTCATATTGGCATTATCTCGATATATATTATTAGATAATGGAAATTGAACTAAAGATGCTCCACGTCCACTGAGTGTCAATAACGTATCATATGTAGTAAAAGCTAATAATTCTTTACTAGTTCCCTCATCATGCATGAATAGTATTGTATTGTAGACTGGTACATTTTCATCTGTATAGAGATTGTTGTGTTGCATTAAAAAATTCATTGTCGTACTGGCATTGAATGTCTTAATATAACCATCGCCAAGTCCAAAGTCAGAATTATATAAAGGAGGATTACTAAAATAAACTGAAATTGGATAAGCTTTACCCATATACTGAGTGTTCATATTGTATAGTGAATAATAGCAATACTTTTCTTTTTCGGGCACAATACTAATGTCGTTTACTTCGTCTATTATCCGTTTATTAATGGTAAATGGACTTAATGATAAGTAATAGGTTGCAGTATCGCTAAACATACTTACAAATGGATTGGGTTGCTCTAGCGGATTTTTATATAAGCGGGTATCAACACTTCCGTCATTTTTTTTGCCGTAAAATTCTATAAAATCACTTGCTGTAAATTGATTGGCTGTAGTTACATAAATGGGCACTTCTTCACCATTACATATTAATTTGAAATCAGTGCCTTTTAATTGAGCAGCCGGTATGCCTGTGCTGATAAGTGCCGCATAATTTATCCTGCACAAACCGTCTTGGGCAATTTTGAATTTATAGTAAGTCTTGTTGTAATCTATCCATTCGTTTCCGTATGGTTGTGCAATGCCCAAACTACGGCATAATGTAATAAGAAATACTATTGCGAGTAATTTTTTCATTATTTAGGTTGAGCGTTATTATTATTTTCTTTTTCCGGACTTTGAATTTCTGTTGGCTGACCGGCAGGTTGTTCTTGTCCGTTTACATTCTCTTGCGGTGCTGCATTAATCAGTTCAGCATTTTCTTTATGCTTACGTTTGTTTATTCCCACTTTTAATGAAATGACATGTGAGTATTGGTTTTCGCTGGTTTTTCCAACATCCGTAAATGCATAATCCAGATAAACGATATTTTTATAGCGCAAACCTACACCAATACTGGGTTGAACAGTAAATTTTTGCTTTCCTGTACTCACATTTGTCATTTTTTGAAAATTGCTGATGCCACCGCGCAGGTAGCCGATTTTCCATAAGCCTAATTCTACTCCCAGGCGAGGATCCAAGCTGATGGCTTTTGAAGAAATGAGTGTATTCCGCTTACCGTCAGTTGTTAATTCCCAATCTAATTCTGCCATCAATTCTATCTTGTCTTTAAAGGTCTTGTTATAAGATGCACCAAACTGAATTCTGGGTAAGGTTAGCTCCGTGGAGCTTACAGGAATCACATTATCTGTGGCGTCCAGAATTTGTTTCTCTTTATCTGTAAAGCTGAACGACCAGGCATTGAATGTAGTGGTAATATCTTTAACAGTCAACCCTATCTTCCAGTCTTTTATCTGATAAATAGCGCCAATATCAATACCAAAACCCCATGATTTGGCAAATCCGCCTGCCTTATTATGTACTATTTTTGCAGTCGCCCCCACAGATAAGCCTTTGATGATATTTCGAGCATAAGAAAGCAAAAAGGCATAATTACCTACTGAGAAGTTTTTTACATTGTCATAATTCACTGTGCCGTCAGCATCTATTAAATCTAACGTATTCGGTATATCATCTACACCAAATCGCATAAAATTTATGGCAAATGCATGTTTATTACTGTCTAAGGGGACTCCAATACCGGCATAATCATATTTTGCAATACTGGCGAAATACTCATTGTGCATATAGGCAAACTGCAAGTTGGTTTGTATGCGTACCAAGCCAGCCGGATTCCAGTATCCGGATGTAATATCTCCGGTGTTGGCCACAACTGCATTTCCCAGTCCGAAATTATTTGCACCAACGCCGATATACATAAAATCATTACTGTATTTCGGAGGTTTGGCACTTGCTGCGTAAATTCCTGAAATAAATACAACCAGTAGCAGATAAATATGTCCTTTTTGTTTAATCATACCAAAACAATTCATGTGTAAATTTAGTTTTTGCCAACACTTCAGCAAAGTAAATTTACTATTTTTCCGATAATATTAAGATAATAATAAACGAAATTAAGTTGCATGGTTAAATGGCTGGTAAACAATAATTTTGTAGTTTATTACAATTTACATTTTAATTAAAATGAAGAGCTTTGTTGAAGAACTAAAATGGAGGGGGATGTTGCACGACATTATGCCCGGAACTGAAGATTTACTGAATAAACAGATGGTAAAAGGCTATATCGGTTTTGACCCGACAGCCGATTCGCTGGGCATTGGCAATATG
>CAZPBT010000262.1:0-3814 GCA_964584555.1 uncultured Chitinophagales bacterium | reverse complement strand
AATTCTATTGAACTTTTGTGCTAAAAATCCGCCACATCGCCAAGCCGTAAAACGTTATGTGCTATATTATGTCGACTACAAAAAGAATAATTTGAATTATAATAATTGACGAATACAATGCCATCGTTTGCTCCAAGAAATGAACCAATCAAAAAGAAAGAAGAATTAGAATTAAGAAAACACGTTCTAGAGAATTCTATTATTCATAACTTGGAACAAAAAGTAATTGAACAAAAAGCTGAAAAATATAAGACGACTCGAATTTTATTTAATAAAGCTATTTTACATGTAATTCGTGAAAAAGAATGGCAGAAAACAAAACATAATTACGACAAGGAAAAAATATTGACAGAATTAGAAAATTGGAAACAGAAAAGTATTTGTGAAATTATTAATGAAATTAAGACAGAATTAAAATTGACTAACAATATATCGACAAACAAAGAAGAATAAATACGTCACACAACAATAAATTGGCACTAGTTGTGGTAGTTTTGGTAAAAAACATTATGTGCATTATATCTAAATTTAAATCATCGATAGTTGTCCTCACCTAAAGAATAAATTTTTATTTTAATTTCATTTGGTTAACTAATCTATCAACCTGAGTTTGGGATAAACATTTCAATTTAATAATTTTGATTTTTTAGTAGAAACCTCCTCCTTTTAAATCATCCTCCATGTTAAGTTGGAGGAAAAAATGAGAAATCAACTATTTTTCCCACTTAATTTTCTTAACCCGAACTCAGGTTTGTAAATATTGTTAATCCAAAAAACTATGCTTCTATGTGGTGAAAATTATAAATCAAACCGCTCAAGTGGTTAATTCGTAATAAGATTCGATGTTTTTTTAATATTGAACAAATCTTTTCTGCGGTCTTTCAGATTGCGCACGCTGCCGAATTTATGCAATTCTCTAAGCAAGTCTATTTCCAAATCTGCAATTAAAATCATTTCCGTATTCGGTGTGGCTTCCGCTTTAATGCCATTTGTAGGAAAGGCAAAATCACAAGGGGTAAACACCATAGATTGTGCATATTGAATATCCATATTGTGCACGTTTGGCAAATTGCCTACGGAACCTGCTGTTACTACATAACACTCGTTTTCTACTGCTCTGGCATGCGCACATATCTTCACCCTCGAAAACCCGTTTTGCGTATCCGTAAGAAATGGAACAAACAAGATGTCCATGCCTTCATCGGCAAGCATTCTGCTCAGCTCCGGAAATTCGGAATCGTAACAGATTAACACACCAATTTTGCCGCAATCCGTATCAAATATTTTCAGTTCATTACCGCCTTGCATACCCCATACTTTTGCTTCATCAGGCGTTACATGCAGTTTTACATAACGATCTACAGAGCCATCGCGCTGACATAAATAGCCGACATTATACAATAATCCGTCTTTAATTTCCGGCATACTTCCCGTGATGATATTGATATTGTAACTGACTGAAAGTGCAGAAAAGCGATCCACGATTTCATCCGTGTACAAAGCAAGTTTCCGTATGGCTTCCGGCTCTGATAAGTGGTTATATTCTGCCATCAGCGGCGCATTGAAAAACTCGGGAAATAAAGCAAAATCTGAACGATAGCCCGAAACGGCATCCAGGAAATATTCGGCATGTTGCATCAACTCATCCAAATCTTTATAAGGTCGCATTTGCCATTGCACTAAGCCTACTCTGACAGATGTTTTGTTTTGAATAATTTTTTCTGTCGGCTTTTCATAATAGATATTATCCCATTTCAAAAGTACGGCGTATTCATTGGAAGCAGAATCACCTTCTAAATAGCCTTTTAATATCTTGGACGGATGAAAATCATTGGAAACCTGGAAATTTAAAACCGGATCATCAATCTCTTTTCGTTTTACATGTTCGATATATTCTTTTGGCGATAGTTTTTTTGCATGTGTATGATAATTCGGAATTCTGCCGCCAAAAACAATACCTTTCAGGTTATGTTGCTCACACAATTCTTTACGGTAATCATACAGCCTCCTTCCGAGGCGCAATCCGCGAAATTCTTTTTTGACAAACAAATCAATGCCGTATAAAATATCTCCGTCATCATCATGAGTATTGAACGTGTAATTTCCCGTGATTTCTTTATACGTATGCTTGTCGCCATATTTTGCATAATCTACAATAATTGACAGCGCACATCCTGCTAACTGCCCGTTTACTTTTACTACGACTTGCCCTTCGGGAAATTTATCTATCAGCGTTTTGATTTGATGTTTTTTCCAGTATGCCTCATCCAAAACAGGATAAGCCTCTATCATGATTTCTTTTAAATCGTGATAATCATCAAAATGAAGTTCCTGTAATTCTACATTTTCAATTTCTAATTTCATATCTGTGTGGGTTGAAATTTTAGACTGCAAAATTACGGAGGATGCGCTTTTTATACAAATTATCGAATTGTTGTAAGCGCAATAAATACATGATAGTTATCATCATTTCAGGCGTAAATACGTCAATTACCATCCGATTTTATATAAGGAGCTGTAGAATAACAAACATTAACAATACACTACTTTTCAAATTCCAAAACTTTGTGCAACTTTATTGCAACCAAACCAACCAGTCATGAAATCATTAATGAATGTAAAGACCATTCCGCTTTTGTGGATGCTTAGTATTTTACTGCTTACGCAATGTAGAAGTAAGAGTGAAGAGGTCGCTGTAGAATCTGCTGAACCTGCTGCCGTGTCTGTAGGCAGTGTGGCAAATGCAAATTATGCAACACCTGAGCTGGATGCCTCGGAAGCAAAAGCAGTAGCTGAGCCTCCACCTCCTATACCTCCGGCGGCTCCTACTGTAGATAAACAAGTTTCAGACAGTATTGGAAAAAAAATTATTAAAGATGGAACGATTACCTGGGAAACCGGAAATCTGAAATCGACGAATGCATGGCTAAAAAAATTGGTCGCACAACATCAGGCTTATATTGCAAATGAATCATCAAGTTCTAATGATTATCGCACAGATTACTCCATGGAAGTCCGATTGCCGGCTGAGCAGTTTGACCAATTTATTGCTGCATTGGAAAACGAAGTCAGCGATTTTGACACTAAAAATATCACGGCACAGGATGTTACGGAAGAATATATTGATGTATATGCCAGGATAAAAACTAAGAAAGAACTGGAGCAACGCTATTTTGCCATCTTGAACAAAGCCAACAAAGTAGATGATATTTTAAAAACCGAAGAATACCTGAATAATGTACGAAATGAAATTGAAAGTGCTGAAGGCAGAATGCGTTATCTGAATGACAGAATAAGTTTATCCACGCTGCACTTAAATTTTTATCAGACTTCAAAAGTATCTCACGGTTTTGGGAGAGATATTATTGAAAGTTTTTCTGACGGATGGAAAGGCATATTAAACTTTATTTTAGTATTGATTAGGCTTTGGCCATTCTTCTTGATTATTAGTGTCGTTGTTTTTTGGTTCATCAAACGCCGAAAAAATCGAGCTTAAATCAACCACCGCTATCCCTCTCCTCGAAAAAATGAGGTGATATATGTAAAAACGTATTTAATTAAAAGTCTGCACTCAGCAGCAGCTCTAAGCTGGTGTGTTTTAAATCAAAACGCTTGGCAATAAATTCTTTGGTCAATGCACCTTTATATAAATAAGCACCATGGCGCAAGCCTTCGTCATATTTCAGCAACAAATCCAGGCCGCCTGTATTCGCTGCATTTTTAAGAATCGGCGTAATGATATTGCTTAAGGCAAAACTTGCAGTACGTGAAACATTGGAAGCTATATTCGGAACGCCATAATGTATGACATCAT
>CAZPBT010000261.1:0-3842 GCA_964584555.1 uncultured Chitinophagales bacterium | reverse complement strand
GAACTTTGCGGTTAAAAAAATAAAAATGCAAAAAGAAGAAAATAAAATATCATTAGACGATAAGATTATCAAATGGATTTCAAAAAATCTGTTCTATAGTTTTTTGATTCTACTGTCCATCATTATTATAGTATTGCTCATTGTATTTTTCATTACTGCTTGTTTTTACAAGGATAAAACCATACTAAACCCGAATGAAATTGGTGATACTATAGGTGGACTAACAGCACCAATTATAGGATTATTTTCAGCTTTTTTAGTATATATTGCTTTTAGAGAGCAGGTAAAGGCAAATAAAGAATTAGAAAATTTTAATAAAACACAACTTAAGATTTCAAATTTTAACAATGACAACAAAATTATAGACGAGATATTTAAAGAATTAAAAAATGTAAACTCTCGTTTTAACAGTATTAATCAATTATTTTATTATTTACTCAACGAAAATTCTACTATCGATGAATTGATAATTGCAAATGATTACATTAAAATAATTAATGGGATTATGCATAAGCTAAATGATAAATCACATGAAAAAGAACATATATTATTCTTGAAACATAAGATTAATTTTGCAATAAATTACAATACATTTAAAGGTAATCTAAGTGGAATACATTTTGAGATTAAAGGAGATTTGGTACAAATTGAGAGAAGCAGAAAGAGAAGAGAACTTGTTACTACATTAAATCAATTTAGAAGCTTTTTTATGTCAGAAGAGAAATAATTTTACCTTATTTCTAAATTTTTATAATTCATCAAATTAATACCATGTTATATCCGTTAGAACAAACCTTAAATTTCTCTGAGCAGCATTTTGCTTATCTTATTGTAGAAGAAAAAGACCATGTGCTCTACATCACGCTTAATCGCCCCGAGAAACGTAATGCATTCCACATACCTTTAGCTAATGAACTGGCTTATGCATTGGCGTATGCACACTACAACAATCAAATCTGGTGCGTGGTCCTCAAAGCCAATGGGCCTGTATTCTGCGCCGGTGCCGATTTAAAAGCTTTTGCCGGAGATGATACCATCGAAAAACCTTCTACCATTCCTATGCCAAAAGAAATGGTAAAACTCGGTGATGAATTTAACGGCTTACACAAACCATGCATAGCACAAGTACATGCAGATGTATATGCCGGTGGATTTTTGATGATAGGCGGTTGCACGCATGTGGTAGCAGTTGAATCAGCAAAATTTGGGCTACCGGAAGTTAAACGAGGCATTTGGCCATTTCAGGTAATGGCAACTTTAGAACCATTGATGTCAGCTCGACAGCTGTTAGATTTATGTATCAGAGCTAAAACATTAAGTGCTCAAGAAGCTAAAGAATATGGCTTGATTACGGAAATCGTTACACCCGAGAATTTAGAAAACAGCGTGCAGCAATTAATAGAAGAAATCAAAGAACAATCGCCGACTGCCATACGCTTAGGACTAAAAGCTTATCACGAAATGAAATCCATCACAGCAGATGAAAAACACAAATACTTACATGCCATGTTGATGCAATGCCTGCAAAGCAAAGATGCTGCCGAAGGCTTAGCCGCATTCAAAGAAAAAAGAAAACCGGAGTGGAGGGGTAATTAAATGATGTGAAAATGTGAAAATGAGAAGATGAGAAATGTCTTAATTCTCTTAATTTCTTAATGGTTTAAATTTAATTTTAAAATATGAAAATTTTAGAATAAAAATAATAGATGGAAGAAAAAGAAAATATAATTATACAACTAACCTTTCGGTTTTCATTAGCAATTATTGAATATTGCGAACTATTAGAGTCGAACAAAAAGTTTGTAATATCCAGACAGTTGTTACGCTCTGGAACTTCTATTGGAGCAAATGTAAGAGAAGCACAACATGCTGAAAGTAAAGCTGATTTTATACATAAAATAAAAATTGCCCTTAAAGAAGTAGAAGAAACGGAATATTGGGTTGAACTTTGTCAAAATGCAAGTAGCTATCCAGATCATGATAATTTATTAAATCAAATAAGTCCAATAAAAAAGATATTATCTAAAATTATTATTACATCAAAATCAAAAAAATAAAAGTATTTACACATTTTCAAATATTCACATCTTCAAATTATGTCAAAAACAACAAGAATAGCAGGCGCACAGGGTTTTTATGGAGATTCTCCTCTTGGTGCCATTCAGATTGCCATGCAGGGCGAAGCCGATTATCTGATGCATGATGCTCTGGCGGAGCTCACTTTATCTATCTTGCAAAAAGATAAAATCAAAGATCCGAGCATGGGCTATGCCCGTGATATTGAAGTGCATGCCCGTACTTTGTATCCGATTGCCTTTTCAAAAGGGATAAAAATTGTAACCAACAGCGGTGGCTTAAATCCACAAAGTGCTGCAGAAAAAGTAAAAGCAATTTTAGAAAAACAAGGTATAAAAAACATTAAAATCGCCACTATTTCGGGTGATGATGTATTGGCTCGCTTACCTGAATTTAAGGAGCAGCAGGTAGAATTGAATAATCTGGATGACAACACCTCCTACTACGATTCTAAGTATCAGCCTACGCATGCCAATGTCTATATCGGTGCACAGAAAGTGAAAGAAGCATTAGACAATGGTGCCAATTTGATATTAGCAGGTCGTGTTGCCGACCCATGTTTAGCACTCGGTATTTTAGCACATGAGTTCAATTGGAAAATTGATGATGCATCCACGCAGGAAGACTTAGACAGAATGGCATTTGCCATTACTATCGGGCATATTCTGGAATGCGGCGGACAAGCAAGCGGTGGCAATGCCTATTCCGAATGGCCTATGCCTTACAGCGTTTCCGACTTAGGCTACCCCATAGCTCAAGTGAATGAAGACTGTACTGCCATCTTAACAAAAGCAAAGAACACAGGAGGAAAAGTTTCCAGAAATACTATACGTGAACAACTTGTATATGAAATTCACGATCCAACTAATTACATTACGCCAGATGTTGTCGTAGATTTATCCAACATAAAATTAGAAGACGTTGGTGAAAATGAAGTAAGTATTTCGGGTATAAAAGGGAAACCACGCCCCGAAAAATTAAAACTATGTATCGGACAAATGGAAGGATATGTCACCGAGCAATTTTTCTTTTTCTCTTATCCTTATGCGTATGATAAAGTGCAACTATTTATCAAAGCCGTGAAAGAAACATGGGCAAAATTGCCGGTTCAGATTTTGGAATCCAGATTTAATATCATTGGCGTAAACGGCTTGCATGAAGATGCCGTCGAAATTCCGGATGCTGATGAATTAAATCAGCGAAGTGAATTAGGATTGCGGATTGCCATAAAACACAAAGATGACAGAACAGGGAAAACGGCCATAGCAGGTATTACTTGTTTAGGATTAAACGGTCCTCCCGGCGTAATCTCTGTACCTGGATGGGGCAATATGAACCGTGCAATGCTAAGCCTTTTCCCATGCCTGATTCCTAGAGAATTAATTATTCCGGAAGTCAAATATATCAATGTGTAAATATGAAAATTAGAAGATATGAAGATTAATTTTTCACATTTTCACATTTTCACATTTCCAAATCTACAAATTATTCAAAATGAAAATCAAACTAATAGACATAGCAAGTGCCCGCAGTGGCGACAAAAATAACGTGTGCAACATTGGGGTAATGGCAAAATCTAAAGAAGATTATGCAACACTGAAAAAATACTTAACTCCTGAAATGGTGAAAGCACATTTCAAAGGATTAATAAAAGGCAAGGTAGAACGCTTTGAATGGGATACCTTGGAATCACTGAACTTTGTTTGCCACGAAGCATTAGATGGCGGTGCATCTAGAAGTTTAAGAATGGATACCCTTGGCAAAAA
>CAZPBT010000260.1:0-3850 GCA_964584555.1 uncultured Chitinophagales bacterium | reverse complement strand
TAATTTTACCGCTCAAATTTGCCTTGTTTTCCATACAGTTTTTTTTGCAGGAATATACACACAGAATGCATAAAATTATTAATAGCTTAGCTTTCATATCTTCCTATTTATGACCATTAAACCATGTAATAACATCCGCACGTACTGAAGCAAAGTAAGGGTCACTCCAGCCATGCGGAGCTCCGGTATAGGTTTTCATTAAATGCTTTTGTGTGGTGGTGGCATAAGTAGTGGATGCAGGAATAGCCGTATTGGCATAAATAGCACCACTAATTAGGCCTCCGAAAGATATTAAAGCATTCTTTATATTGTTATTATTATCTATCCAACTCAAGGGTACAATATGGTCATTGGTGCCGTGCATGATAAAACTAGGAATTATGTGGTCGCTGTTTAATGCGTGGTAGGGACTCATATTCAGCAGGTTGGCATCTGTAGAAGCATCACTTATTGGGGTTTTTATAGCACTCTCTATCATACGAAAAGCATCTAATATTTTATAATTCGTATTACATACTATTGGGTTATTTGGAGATAGATTGCATTGAGTAGTTAGCCAATTTTGGTCATTCGCACTAATACTACAACTCAAGGGACTAACACTCCCATAAGTCTTAAACGTGTTATTCAAATTAGCATTAAAATATATAGGTATATATCTAAGTATATCTCCATTGCCACCTACAAAAAAATCATTTCCACAAGTATAGTTACAAGAAGTCGTAGTATTCCAGCATTTTTTATCTTGTAGTTTTAGTACAAATTTTTGCATATCTGAAGGGGCATACATACTGATTACACTCTTAATATAAGATGGTGCCGCTTGTGTATAAGCCCACATCAGGGCTAAATGTCCACCGGCACTTTCGCCCAATACCTGTATGCTGTTGGCATTCAAATCTAAACAAGTGGGGAAATAGGTATGTATATGATTAATGGCACTGCCTATATCATCTATTTGCATTTGCATACTGACTGCATTATCCGCCAAGTTTTCTTCGGGTTTTACATATTGCGCCAGTCGGTATAATAGCGAAACAACGACATAGCCATTGTTTAACAACTCTTTTACTAAACTTGTTGTAGAGGATGCAGGAGCAAACTTAAATTCAAAACCGTTTACGGTTTGCGGGTTGGGCCCCATAAACCACCCGCCACCATGTATCAGCACGGCAATAGGTGAGGCGGCTGTCTTATTTGTCGGATAATACACATAGTATTTCTGTCTTTCATCTGTTCCATATTTTCCTGTAAACCATATTGTACTGCCAAATGGGTCAGTCATACCCGGTGTATATGTCCAATTCGAAGTTGACCCTGTTCCCGGAATGCTTGTGCCACACCAGCCGGTAGGTGTAGTAGATGAAGAATTTGCTGTAAAAGTACCTGTAATACAAATATCATTGCAACAACTTGGCGGAGGTGGGTTTGGCCCTATACGGTTATTTAATTTTAGAGCCTCGTTAACACTATCAACATAGTCTCTTGGAAAATAGTAATTTGAGTAAACGCTCTTATAATAATTAATTAATGAATCATAAGCATTTTTCTGAGCATACATACTATTATTGTAAAATATTACATATAATAATAATACAAAAATGGGGGGGGGTGAGTTTCTTCATGGTATATTTATTTTAGTTGAATAATAGTACGAATTTACATAAAATAAAACTATTTGTCAAGTTAAAATTTAATTTTATAGAAGTAGCAAAAAGAAGATGCTGTTTGATAGTTTTAAATAATCTAATAAGAATATTGTTAAGATTGATTCAAAGCATTAAGTTAGTCAACTGTATAGATAGTTGATTTAACCTTACTACCTCCACCTTCATCAAGGAGGAGGAATAAAAGGAGGTGGTTCTGAAAAATTAAATCAGCTATTTTGGGATGTTCTACATTAAATCATATTTTGCTTAACGACATTGAAAACTGATTTCAAAAATCAAAGAATTAAAGTTTACTTGCCAATATCGAATAAAAATTGCTAAATTAACACCGACTTATTTTTATGCTCGATTCGGTAATTCCTAAAATCAAAGACTGGCCAATTAATTTAATAGCCAAAAAGAAAACCAAAATTCTTCAGGAAACGATTTCCGATGCCTTGTTAGAATTTAATAAAACCTATCCTTCCAACAAACAAATCAGAGAACAACTGCAGAAAACACTTTATCTGGAACGTATCCGGATGAAAACAGAACCTTGGGAGGTCGACCCTGAAGATGAACAAGAATTTTGGGGGAAAGTAAAGAAAAAACTGATTCAATCTGATCCGTCGCAAATGGAGGAAGCAAAATCCGAAGAGATACATCAGGAAATTTTAGTGAGCATAATAACCCGTTATGCCAACGAAATATGGGGAAATTTCAATCCCAACTTATTTTGGATAGTTCGCCAGCTCTTACGGCGCATCTTTGCACGTTTATTCAATTCGCATTTTGGAGGTTTCCGGGGCTTGTTCAATCCGGGCGATAAACTGAAAGATAAACTCATCGTAGCCGGACCTGTTGAAAAATTGAGAAAGCTGGTTACCAAAGGAACTATCATTTTAGTGCCTACACATTTCAGTAATCTCGATTCGGTTATTATTGGATTTGGAATGGACTATATCGGTTTGCCTGCCTTTCAGTATGGTGCAGGACTAAATTTATTTAATTCCAAATTTTTCAGTTTTTTTATGGGCAATCTCGGAGCTTATAAATTAGACCGGCGCAAAAAAAATCCCATTTATCTCGAAACATTGAAATCATATTCTCGTGCTAATTTGGTAGCCGGGGCACACACCATCTTTTTTCCGGGTGGAACACGCTCCAGAGCCGGCAATATCGAATCTGATTTGAAATTAGGATTATTAGGCACCGTCATGGATGCACAACGGGAACATTACTTAAAAAATCCGGCATCGCTGGCACCAAAAATATTTGTTGTGCCACTTACCATCAGCTATCCATTTGTTTTAGAGGCATCGTCGTTAATAGAAGAGCATCTGAAGCGCACCGGTAAAGAACAATATCTGGTGCAAGATGTGCAAAGCATTCCGGGCAAAGCTATATGGAAATTCTTTTGGGAAACATTTTCCAAATCGAGTGATATTACTTTGTCGTTGAGTGAACCTATGGATGTATTCGGAAATCATTTGGATGATGAAGGAAACAGCCTGGATAAATCAGACAGACCGGTTGAAATCAGACAGTATTTCTTCAATAAAGATCAGCTTAAAATTGATGATCAGCGAGAAAGTATTTATACGCAAATGCTCGGTGAAAAAATAGTGCGCAAATTCCACGAAAACAATGTGGTTTATTCGTCACATGTGGTGGCTTTTGTTGCATTCGAATTGCTGAAAAAACAGCTTAATTATCCCGATATCTATACGATGTTGCGTACACCCGAAGAAGAAAGAGAAATTAATGCTGATGATTTGAAGATGAACGTAAAACGCATTTTAGATGAATTGTATAATCTTAATAATAAAGGAAAAATTAAACTTTCACCAAACTTAATTACTAAAGAAATACACGAAATAATAGACAGAGGTGTTGACCAAATGAGCATTTATCATGCAAATATTCCATTGATGAAAATGAAAAACGGCAACTATACCAGCGAAGATTTGAAATTATTATATTACTACCACAACAGACTGGAAGGCTATGGCTTACACAAATACATCGGATAAAGTAAAAGCATGTGTAATAGGCGCAGGCAGTTTCGGTACTGTAGTGGCTAATTTATTGGCAGAAAATGGAGATGTTTTAATCTATTCACGCAGACAGGAAGCCAAAGACAGAAACAATAAAGACAAACTGAATAACGGACAACAAATGCACCAGAATGTGCGGGCAAC
>CAZPBT010000259.1:0-3868 GCA_964584555.1 uncultured Chitinophagales bacterium | reverse complement strand
ATAATAAATCAGCACCGGGATATTTCTGTTTCTGGAAACATCACGTAATGTTTCATATTTATATCCCACCGCATAATTTTGGGCAATCAGACCAGTAAAAGCAAAGAATAGAATAAAAGTAAAGACAAAACATTTTTTCATGCACAGAATTTTTACAAAATTAAAACAAGTTGATTGTATTCCCCAAATAAAAATGATATTAGAAGGCTGAAATTTTTATGTGAGATATAGAAAAGTTCATCTAGTATAGTAGACTAATATAAACACATTCATAAAATTCAACTTCATTATCAATTCTCTATATAAGCGAATCGACAAATGGATAGCATCAATTCATACATTTGTTAAGTGAATAATAGCAAATAACTGCAATATGTTTCGACATTTGTATCAAGAAAACTGAAATTTTAGTAGAAAATTTAAATAATACGTGCTATTTCTGATATATAGTCATTGTCATTTAGGAAATAAATATTTATATTTAGGTGAAAAATTAAAGATTATAGGGACACACGACTTATACTTTAGGCTTTTTGAATTTTAAAATTTATACACGTAAACCAAAATAAGAACTATTATGATTAAAAATTTTTTTTCAAGTATTATCATTGCTATTCTTTTGATTCATACTCAAAATTGCATTGGTCAAGATTTATTAAGTGACGTTCCCAAAACTAAGGAAGAGTATATTGCAAGTGAGAAAAATGTAGTTGCGACGATTGATTGGTTGGAAACTACACCATTTAGTCAAGAAGAGAACAAAAGACTCAAGCAGAAAGCACTGTTAATGGTTTGGATAACAGATTCACCAACTGTTACTTTAGAGATAAATGCTGCCATCTTGACATTTACAAAAAAGAATCCGGATTTATTATTGACTTTTATGGGAGGCTGGACGAAGTATAGTCTTCTTAATAATTATTCAACAGATCAAATTCAAGGCAATTTAGCAGGTCTGAAAAGCGTCATTAGGGTTTATAAAAATTTATCCTTAAAAAAAGATAAAGAAGTTGAAAAATTAATTGAACTTGACAATAAAGGAGAATTAGAAAATTGGGTAAATGAAAAACTAATAAAAAAATAAGCAGTCCTTTAATTATCTCCCTTAATGAATTAATCAAACTATATTATTTTATATACTGTTATACATTATAATACAATATCCAACACATGAATACAGTTTACTTTTTTTTAAAAAATATATTTTTATAAAATTGAATTCTTAAATTTACATATATTTAAACTGATAGCTATACTTTCAAATGGCTTGATTTACATCAATGACTTTTATCATGGGTTATATTTAATTTGTGCTTTAATTTTATGCAAAACAAATTCCTCCTTTTATGAACCACTTATTTCGATTTCACACACTTCTTATTTTTGCCGGTACAATGTTTATTTTTTCCGGCTGTAAGCCTAAAACATCTGATTCCGGCAGTACGACTACTGATAATGCTGAGGTAATGACTACCGCAAAGGCAGTTTTTCAGCCCCTGCCCAAACAAGCAGATAATCCAGAAAACCCGATTACACCAGAGAAAGTAGCATTGGGTAAGAGGTTATATTATGATGCAAAACTTTCCAATAAGGGAAATAATACCTGCAACAGTTGTCATAATTTAGCTGAATATGGTGCAGATAAACTTCCATTTTCTGTAGGTGATGATGGTGGAAACGGTGGCAGAAACTCTCCGACTACTCTAAATGCAGCTTTACATATTGCACAGTTTTGGGATGGAAGAGCAAAAGATGTAGAAGAACAAGCCGGTATGCCGATTATGAATCCTGTGGAAATGCATATGGGTTCTGAAGCTGATGTCATGAACAGATTACAAAAAGATGAGACTTATAAAAAAATGTTTGCGGCAGCATTTCCGAATGAAAAAAGTGCCGTTTCCTTTATGAATATGAAAAAGGCTATCGGTGCTTTTGAACGTACTTTGATTACGCCTTCGAAATTTGATGATTATCTGAATGGCAATAAAGACGCACTTACTGCTGAAGAACAGGCGGGTCTTAATACATTTATTAAATCAGGCTGTACTACTTGTCACTCCGGTGCAGCAGTAGGTGGTCAGATGTTCCAAAAATTTGGCTTATTTGGCAATTACTGGGATTTGACTAAAAGTGCAAAAGTGGATTCTGGTAAAATCCTTATCTGCAAAAATGCGGCTGATTTATATGTATTTAAAGTGCCTTCACTCAGAAATATTGCTAAAACCGCACCCTATTTTCATGATGGCAGCGTGAGCACCCTATATGATGCAATTGCTATTATGGGTAAAGCACAATTAAACAAAACGCTGACTGATGATGAAATTAAAAGCATAGCAGTATTCCTGAATTCACTTACCGGAACTGTACCTGCGGATGCACAAGTTAATCCGTTTGCTACAAAATAAATAAACTTACAACAATACATAATAAGCCGGACAAGTATGTCCGGCTTATTTTATTGATAGAAATCCAATCTTAATAAAGGGGGTTACAACAATCAAAGCAATAGTAGTTGCTTATACTGCCAGATTATTTAAGCGGTAGTAGTGTTTTACATTTTTGATTGATTGCGGATCACGTACGTATTCTTCAAATTCGTGGCGGAAATGGCGTATGGCTGATGCTACTGGCCAAGCGGCAGCATCTCCCAGCGGACATATCGTTTTGCCTTCAATTTTGGACTGTATATCCCACAATAAATCAATATCACTCATTTGTGCTTTTCCGCTGATAAATTTCTTCAGAATTTTTTCCATCCAGCCCGTACCTTCTCTGCATGGCGAACATTGCCCACAGCTTTCGTGGTGATAAAAACGGGCGAAAGTAAACAAATTTTTCACCACAGATGTATCTTCATCCATAGCAATAAATCCGCCGGAACCCAACATAGTACCGGTGGCAAAACCACCGTCAGACAAAGATTCGTAGCTCATCAATCGAGGTTCACCATTAGCCGTTTTCAAGATAAGTTCAGCGGGCAAAATCGGAACGGATGAACCGCCCGCTACTACTGCTTTCAATTTCTTACCATTTCTGATTCCGCCGCAATAGACTTCGCTATAAATAAATTCTTCCACCGGAAGTCCGAGTTCGATTTCATATACACCCGGTTTGTTTAAGTGGCCGGATGCAGAAATCAATTTTGTACCTGTTGATTTTCCGATGCCGATTTTGGCATATTCTTCTCCCCCATTATTTATAATCGGCACTACAGCCGCTATCGTCTCCACATTATTTACTACAGTGGGTCTGCCCCATACACCTGCCACAGCCGGAAACGGTGGTTTCAAACGCGGATTGCCCCTTTTACCTTCAAGTGATTCTAACAATGCTGTTTCTTCGCCACAGATATATGCACCGCCACCGGGCTGTACGTATAAATCCAAATCAAAACCTGAGCCCATGATATTTTTGCCCAGCAATCCGGCTTTATAACATTCATCAATCGCTTTTTCCAAGATTTTGATGATGTAATAATATTCACCTCTAACATATATATACGAAGTGTTTGCTCCCAGTGCAAAACTGGAAACAATCATGCCTTCAATCAATAAATGTGGAATGCGTTCCATCAAATAGCGGTCTTTGAATGTGCCGGGTTCTGACTCATCTGCATTGCAAACCAAATGGCGAGGTACACCTTCAGGTTTTGCCAAAAAACTCCATTTCATGCCGGTAGGAAAACCTGCTCCGCCACGACCACGCAATCCTGATTTTTTCACTTCTTCCACGATATCTTCTTGTTTCATGGAAAATGCCTTTTTCAAAGATGCGTATCCGTTATTTTGACGATAGACTTCGAGTGTTTGTATACCGGGAATATGGTCGTATTGTAATAATAATTTTTTGCTCATGGGAATAAAAGTTT
>CAZPBT010000258.1:0-3886 GCA_964584555.1 uncultured Chitinophagales bacterium | reverse complement strand
CTGTTTTTTTTGTAATATTGATTGAATTAAACCTATGAAATCTGTTGCCCATTTCTTAATAGCTATTTTTCTGCTCATTTCCTGTAAAAAAGAAGAAATTAATGTTGCGACTTGTGGCAGCGATGCTCAAATCCTAGAATTATTATCTCAGGTAAAACAAGAATCTACTACAGCACTTTATCCGTCGGCTAATGAGCGTTTGCTGATGGACAGTATTCGTTCTATAGCCAACCAGATAGAGGAAATGTATTTACATATTGACACGTCTGTTTCATTACAGCAGCGTTATAACCAAATAAAATCCAACTTTTTGCAACATGTTGCAAGGGTAGAACAAATGGCCACAGAATTTTACCCAAATTCTGCATCAAATGTCATACTGGCTAAAAATGCATTTGTTTTGATGAGCTATGATGCACTGACCAGAAAATATCCCGAATTTTTATGGACTAAATTAGGGGTGTTTGCCGCTAACGAAGTGCGCTGGGGACTTACTGATGCCTTATATTTACGCTATGTTTTACTAAGAAACAATATTTCTATTCCGTTTGATAATGCAAACACTTTTGATGAAGCACTATTTACCTCCTCTCAGATTTTAATACAGGGGCAAATTGACGTACTTACAGATATCGGTACGCTTGGCATCATGAATCATTTAGTTGGTGCCGGTAGGATGAAGAATGAAAACTGGCTGACCAACGAAGCAAAATCAGGATTTAATATACAAGAACATGCTGAATTACTGAAGCAACAAAACAACCTGACCGCATTTTATGACGAACAAACAGAAGCTGCTATTCAATTTGGCGCACACGAACAAATCAATATTTTACAACCCATGTGGGACAAACCTATGATGCAAAAAATAGCCCAAATCGATCAGCTTTTTATTCAATTAACCGGACATCAATTTGTCTTTTTCGGAGATATTTTCGTAGGGGTAAATAAAGACACTCAAAAGAATCAGGGTTATACTATACATATCCCTAAAAACGTAAGCAATCTGGCAAATGCGCAACAAAGAGTGCAAATTGCTATAAACGGATTTCATACCTTAAATACCTTGCGCAAACAAGATAACTGGTGTTACTGGATAAATTTATCGCAAATCAGCATCGGCTATTATTTCGGAGTATATAATGCCAGTGGAATATCGTTGTAAATCATAAAACCAAAACTATGTCAAACATTTTTAACAGAGACAATCAACCCAAAACGAAATTCACAAACCCACAAAAACCTGATTTTGATGAATGTCTCCGCCATTTTCAAGAATTTTTGCTGTATTATAATATTTTCAAAATAAGTGAAATAGGTGATATTTCATCTTATTTTGATTATTACGAAGTACAAAAAAACGATCTTATTTTAGAACAAAGTGAAATCTCAAAGGCACTGAAATTCATAGTAAAAGGATCATTTATCATATACATAGATAATGATTTAGCCAAGAGCAATATTGCATTATTAACCGATAATAATTTTTGCACAGCTTTTAAAAGTTTTCATTTCCAAGTACCCAGCAATTATAATATCCGTTTCAATGAAGATGCTTACGGACTGCTTATTACTCACGAAAATTACAAACGACTTCTAAATGACAAACCTGTTTTTGAAAAATTCAGCTTTCTGATGTTGAATGACACGATTGAATTATTAATAAAAAGAACACAGTTTTTGCAAGTACTTACGGCTACACAACGTTATAATAAATTATTAAACAATGATGCGGAAATTATTCAACGGTTTTCATTGGGAGATGTAGCTAACTACCTCGGCATTGAACTGGCAACGCTGAGCCGGATCAGACATAAATATAAGAAAAAATAATTATTATCTTAATTTATTTATATCTTCATTTCTGAACAAAGACATCAGTTATGGAATATTAGCTTTGACTTAATAAGCGTATTTCCATAAAAGTGGCTAAAAAGTGTATCTTTGCGCAAATTTTCTGTAAACATGATTTTTGTAAATAATCTTTCCTTACAATTTGGAAAACGCGTACTCTTCGACGAAGTGAATGTAAAATTTACGCCGGGCAACTGCTACGGTGTAATTGGTGCGAACGGCTCCGGTAAATCTACATTTTTAAAAATACTTTCCGGCGAGATAGAATCCACTACAGGAAATATTGATATTTCTCCGGGCGAGCGTATGTCTGTCTTGAAACAAAATCATTTTGAGTTTGATGATTTTGCTGTTATCGATACGGTGTTGATGGGAAATAAAAGGCTTTACAGCGTAATGAAAGAAAAAGATGCGCTTTATGAAAAACCTGATTTTAGTGATGAAGATGGTTTGCGTGTGGGCGAACTGGAGGCTGAATTTGCAGAAATGGATGGCTGGAATGCAGAAAGTGATGCTGCAGAATTGTTGAGTAATTTGGGCGTAAAAGAAGACAAGCACTACAGCATGATGAATGAGCTTCCTGCATCTGATAAAGTAAAGGTTTTACTTGCACAAGCTTTATTTGGCAATCCTGATATTTTGATACTGGATGAACCGACAAACAACTTAGACGTGCACACAATTGCATGGCTCGAAAACTTTTTAGCTGATTTCAAAAATACGGTTATCGTTGTATCACACGACCGTCACTTTTTGGATATGGTTTGTACGCATATCGTAGACATCGATTTTAGCAAGATTAATTTATATACCGGTAACTATACGTTCTGGTATGAAACTTCACAGCTTTTGCGCAAGCAGCGTGAAGATAAAAACAAGAAAAACGAGGCCAAAAAGGCTGAACTTTTGGAATTTATCGCACGTTTCAGTGCCAATGCTTCAAAATCCAAGCAGGCTACATCTCGCAAAAAAGCTTTGGAAAAATTAGATATTGAGCAAATAAAACCATCTAGTCGCAGATATCCGGGTATATTTTTCAAACAAGCCCGCGAAGCGGGCGACCGTATTCTGGATGTAGTGAATCTTACATTCGATTTGCCTGATGGCACCACCATACCGAATGTGACTTTCCATATGCATAAAGGCGATAAAATTGCATTTATTTCAAGAAATAATCTTGCAGTAGCTGCTTTATTTAAAATCTTAGCCGGACAAGCTGAAGCTAAAAAAGGCACTATAGACTGGGGAGTTACCATCACAAAATCTTATGTACCGAATGAAAACTCTGAATTTTTCAACTCTGACTTGAACTTAGTAGACTGGTTGCGGCAATATTCTGCGGAAAAAGATGAAACTTTTATTCGTGGATTTTTAGGTCGTATGTTATTCAGTGGAGAAGAGAGTTTGAAAAAATGCAATGTACTTTCCGGAGGTGAAAAGGTGCGCTGTATGCTGAGTAAAACTATGCTCGAAGAAGCTAATTTTCTCATTTTAGATGAGCCAACCAACCACCTCGACTTGGAAAGCATTACCTCATTAAACAATGGTTTGATGGATTATCAAGGTTCGATGATATTTACTTCACATGACCATACCTTTACTGAAACCATTGCCAACCGCATCATTGAAATCACACCAAACGGTATGCTCGACAAGCTTATGACTTATGACGAATACATAGACGACCCTGCCATTGAAAAGCAGCTGGATGAGTTGTATGCGTAATTAGAAATAAGATATATAAAGTAAACTAATTCAGTAAAAAAGATTTGCATCAATAAGCTGAATATATTTTACACTTTTCGATTAAGCCCACAGTATGTTACTTCTGTATTAGTGTAAAAATGCCTTTTTTGATTAAGCACATTTTCATGTGCAATTTATCGACTATAACAGTTAGACTAGTAAATATTATTATAACATTTTTACCCGTCAAAACATTATACTGTCTTCAATATTCTGTTAAGCATTTCTCCGCAATTCCAAACTTTTTTTCTTATTTTACGGCTTTGTTTTAAGTATGTACAAATAC
>CAZPBT010000257.1:0-3912 GCA_964584555.1 uncultured Chitinophagales bacterium | reverse complement strand
TGGCGTCAGCAAAACCGTTAGCTTAAAAAGTCAATGGCGGGCTATAGGAGGGATTGAAGGCAGCGATGATATGCCTGCCTGCGCATATCAAATCCGCACTCACCGGAAATTCACTGACACTACCCATTGTAAATCATAAATTACATTTAGGCACTTGGCAAGGGATTTATTTATGCGAATTCAGAAACCATGGAGGCAACAGAAATATCATGGCTACTGTCATCGGATAAAATTTTTTACTGAGTAGAATAATTAAATACTTGAAAACCGCTTAGGGTTTGTTTCGCGCATCAGCTTATATATAGTTTGAAATACATCTTCAGCATTTGGTTTGCAAAAATAATCTCCGTCACTTCCAAATGCCCCTCTGTGTTCTCTAGCGGTAAGTGTTACAGGTGGATTATCCAAATAACGGAAAATATGTTGTTTTTCCATCACTTGCTGCAACATGTATGCTGTTGCGCCACCCGGAAAATCTTCATCAAAAAAGACCACTCTGTTAGTTTTCTTAATGGATTCACCAATCACACCATAAATATCAAATGGCATGAGTGTTTGCACATCTATCAATTCGATAGAGATACCTACCCGCTCTAAATTTTCAAGTGCTTCTTGTGCAATACGTACACATGAACCATAGGTAACTAATGTAACGTCGTTGCCTTCTTTCAATATTTCCGGCACGCCTAATGGCACGGTGAAATCTCCGGGATTTTTAGGCATTTTTTCTTTCAGACGATATCCGTTTAAACATTCAATAACCAAAGCCGGTTCGTCACCACGAAGAAGCAGATTATAAAATCCTGCTGCTTGGGTCATATTTCGAGGTACGCATAAATGCATACCTCTGAGTGCTCCCAGTATCATTTGTATGGGCGATCCGGTATGCCAGATGCCCTCTAACCGATGCCCTCTGGTACGTACAATCAACGGCGCTTTTTGCCCCCCTTTGGTTCTATAACTTAAACATGCTAAATCATCAGATAATGGCTGAAGGCCGTATAATAAATAATCGAGATATTGTATTTCCGCAATTGGACGCAAACCGCGCATGGCTAACCCTATGCCTTCGCCCATAATACTTGCTTCCCTGATGCCCGTATCATAAATTCGTTCAACTCCGAATTTTTCCTGCATACCTGCAAAAGCCTGATTAACATCTCCGATTTTGCCTACATCTTCGCCAAAAGCTACTATGCTTTTATCTCGTTCAAAATTGGCATTAAAACAAGCATTTAAAACCTGATAGCCACTTACTATGGAAGGCTTTTGTTCATATTCAGCTTTTACAACTGGTAATTTTAATGGAGAATAAGCTGATCCTGTATGCTGATAAGATGAATATCTTTCTTCGTTTATTAATAATTGTGTTTCCCGCCATTTTTTAAGAGCAGTGATATGCACATTGTTTTCATCTTTCACCGAGATTAATACATCGTTCACTACTTTCATTATATCGCGACGCAATGGATCGATACTTTGCTGTAAGCCGATAACATATTCCTGAAGTAGTTCTTTATGAACAGAAGTCAATGCAATTGCATTTGTCATAGCAATAACTTCTTTAAGTTCTTCTAAAATAGGCCCATGAAATTTCGACCAGGCTTCTTTTTTCTTTCCGGCTACAAAATTTTTTGCTTCTTTTTCTAATGTATTTAATTCATCATCGGTAGCAATCTTACTGTTAATAATCCAGTGGCGAAATTTTAAGATACAGTCAAAATCTTTTTCCCATTGCAAGCGTTCTGCAGATTTGTATCGTTCATGAGAACCCGAAGTTGAGTGGCCTTGTGGTTGAGTCACTTCTTCTACATGAATTAATGCCGGAATATGTGTCCGGCGGGTTTTGTCGGCAGCTGCTTTGTAAGTAGAAATTAATTGAGGATAATTCCATGCTTTTACCACATAAATATCATATCCTTTGTTTTTATTGTCGCGCTGGAAGCCTTTTAATGCCTGTGAAATACTTCCTTTCGTCGTCTGTAGTGATTTAGGTACTGAAATGCCGTAGCCATCATCCCACACTGAAACAATTAGCGGTACTTGCAAAACGCCTGCTGCATTGATGACTTCCCAAAAAATCCCTTCTGAAGTGGAGGCATCACCTATAGTAGCAAAACAGATTTCGTTGCCGTTTTTACTGAAACCGTTTTCGCCGATTTGATCTTGAAGTTCTCTGTATTTTTTTGAAGCCATAGCCAAACCCAATGCCCGCAACATTTGTGCGGCAGTTGGCGAATTATCGGCAGCTGAATTTTTTTGATGGATTAAATCTTTCCATGAACCGTCAGGAAATAAATTTCGGGTGGCAAAGTGGTTATTCATTTGCCGCCCGCCTGAATGCGGGTCGTCTTCCAAAGAGGGATTGGCATAGAGTTGTCCAAAAAGCTGATCGACAGAAACGATACCTGTAGCCAGCGCAAAAGTTTGGTCGCGATAATATCCCGAGCGGAAATCTCCGTTTTCAAATACTTTTGCCAGTGCAATTTGTGGAAGTTCTTTCCCGTCTCCGAAGATGCCGAATTTTGCCTTTCCGGTTAAAACTTCTTTTCTTCCGGTTAGACTGGTTTCACGGCTGATACAAGCAAGTGAATAATCTTGCAGTACTTCTTTTTTGAATTCGTCAAAAGATACGTTTCCCGTAACGCCCTTAGTCAGTAATGAGTCAGAAAATGCTGTCATACTTATACAATATACATAAAAGTACGGTAAAAATGAGATATAAATTTAATCAGCGGAAAAAATTATCCCACTTTAGCAGGTATATGTTATTAAATTCTATTGCTTAATAAATTTCCCCGAATACAAATCTTTGTTTTTTGAGAGTGCTTTTACAAGATACAAGCCATTTGCTAAATCAGGTAAAACATATTTGTTTTCCGCTTGCTCATTTTTGTAAATTAATTCTCCTGTGGCATTAAAAATTTCAAGTTGTGCTATTGCAAATGTTGTTGATGGTTGGATTATAACAGCATTTTGTTGGGAAGAATAATAAAAATTAAACTTTTGGAAGTTAGCTTTAATTGCAGTAACTGTGGACGTGTCTTTTACAAATAACACAATATGAATGACAGAATCGCAAGATGAAGTTGTCAATAAATTACTTTGATATGTACCCGCTATGCTTGTTTGATTTCCATCAGGCAGGGTGAATGTTTCACCTTGTAAAATGGTGTCAAATTTGGTGATGTCATAAACCGGAGAAACCGACAGATATACTTTAACAACAGAATCGCAACCGGACACAGCGGTGTAATTGTGTTGATAGGTACCCTGTGTTGCAGCAGTGCCACCCCAAGGCAAATTATAGCTTTCGCCTATACAAATCAATGAATTAAATTCGATATTGTAAACAGGATTTACTGTAAGATTAATTGCTAAAACAGAATCACATCCTTTAGTAGTTTGGTAGTTGTGTTGATATAAGCCTGATGTATTTGCTGTTCCACCCCAAGGAAGTGTAAAATTTTCTCCTTGACAAATTTCAGCTGATTGCGTAAATTGATAAGATGGATTTTGAGTCAGATTGGTGATAATGACAGTATCAAGCCCGCTTGAACTCGTAGCCACTACAGATTCGTAAATACCCGGAAGTGAAACGGCACGTCCATCCGGAAGTATATAGCCGGTGCCTTCACAAAATTGTGTATTGACCATGTTTTTAACAAATGGGATTTGTCTTAATTTTACATTTACGGTGTCAATTTTTCCGTTAGTCAAGGTGAGTGTTACATATTTAGTGATGTAGCCTGTTTTTTCAAATTTCAGAGTAGCAGAGCCTGCTTTTGCTGTTCCGGTTCTGTACTTGCCGCTAAAATCGGTAGTTGCAGTAATCGTAGTATCTACTATGGTCATTGTGGCGGCTATTATAGCAGCATTGGTATTCGTATCGGTTACAGTTCCTACTATACG
>CAZPBT010000256.1:0-3939 GCA_964584555.1 uncultured Chitinophagales bacterium | reverse complement strand
GGTCAAACGTACCCGATCGTGTACGGGCGAATCCATCCCCTTCGCAGGGTAATTAAAATGGGAAATACCAGTTTGCATGTCAGTGTCGAAATTTTTATGGAAAACATGTTTAATGACCAACGTATTTTGGCTATCACAGGCGAATTTATTTTTGTGGCTTTGGATGAAAACAAAAAACCGGTTAAAATTATTTTAGAATAATTATATTTTATAAATGAAAAATACACTACTGTTTGTTATTGCCTTATTCTCGTTTAGCGTTCTGAATGCGCAAACATCCGGGATGAAATTTGAACATGATAAATCATTCCAGCAGCTTGTTGAACTTGCCAAAAAGGAGAATAAGTACATTTTTATTGATTGTTACGCTTCCTGGTGCGGACCGTGTAAATGGATGGCAAAATATATTTTTCCTGTACAAGAAGTAGGTGAGTATTACAATGCACATTACATCAATGCAAAATTTGATATGGAGAAAGGAGAGGGCTTAGAGCTGGCAAAAAAATTTGAGGTGAAAAACTACCCGACTTATCTTATACTTAACAGCAATGGGGAAGTGGTTCACCGAGGATTGGGCTCTATGGAAAAGCCTGATTTTCTGGTGCTGGGTGAAGCCGGCATTAACCCCGAAAAACAATACGTTTCACTGAAAAACAAGTATATGTCGGGCAGCAGAGATGCTGCGTTTCTACATACATTTCTAATTGCTGCTTTTAATGCACAAGATTCACTGTATAATCCTGTCATGACTGCTTATTTGGAACAGCAGCCCAACTTGCTCGATACGGCAAATTTGCAATTAATAGCTGCTTATACGCAAAGTGTGCACGATGCAGGCTTTGCTTATCTGATGAAATATCCGGAAGAGTTTAAAAAGCAAATGGGCGAAGGCAATTATACGGCGTTGATAGAAGAGTTTGTATATAACGAAGGTCGAAGAAAGGCAAAAGCCGGCAATGGCAGTGTAGATTTCAAAAAATATGTCGCGCAGTTTTTCCCGCAAAAAGCAGATGAATTGACGATGGAATATGAAGTCAACACGCTAAAACGAGCAGGCAACTGGAAAGCCTATTACCCGAAAGCCAAGCAATTTGTGCAGCAATATGCATGGAATGATTATGACCGGCTGAATAGCATAGCCTGGAATATTTATGAAAACATGAAGGACAAAAAGGCTTTGCAAGATGCACTTAAATGGGCGTTGCGTTCTGTGGAGTTGAAAAACGAAGCCGATAATAATGATACAGCCGGCAGACTGTATTATGCAGTGGGCAACAAAACAAAAGCCAAGACCTACATGCAACAAGCTATATCATTAGCCAAAACAGCAGGAGAAGATACAAGCGATATGGAAAACTTTCTGAAGAAAGTAAAGTAGTGATTTATTTTAATATTATATAATAATGTAATTTTATATAATATTAAAAATTGGAATACACATTGTCAGATATATTGCTAAGAATTACTTTGCACTAGAATTTAGTTGCCTATTCAATTTTTCCGGATAGTTTTATCATTCCGGTAAGTTTATCACCGATGTTTATACTAGTTAATTCTGTATTTTGCTTGTTTAGAAATACGTCTAATTCAAAATATACATTTTCTTCTTTTGATCTTACTAAAATTAAAGTCATCCAGTATCCTTCAATTTCAATACCATAATGCGTTTCTTTTATTATAGTAACATTTTTTACTTCGCCAACAAAATCAATTACAGAATATTTACCATATTCGCTATTTGGCATATAAGCAACAAATTCATCTGAAAATCCTTTTTCAGGTTGAAATTTTTCAGCATTGATTGCAAAACCAGTAAACACAATATTCAGATCTTGATTTTCACGATATTTTTTTCTGTTTATAACATAATCATTTGCAAAAAATGAAAGACCAAATTTCGCTTCTCCTCGACCTTCAATTTGAGCTTCAAGATTATTCACATGTTCCCATTCAATAATTTTGACAGTTTGAAATGGAATTGATTTATTTGACTTCAGAATTGGATATGCTGATATTATTGTATCCTCTTTTGCAAATGAAAATATTGCTGAATAATTACCCTCTAATTGTAATACTGAAATAGAAGCATCAGAATGAATCTTCTTTCCATATTCCATCGTACACGCAGTAAGTTCTCTTGCATAATTTTTGGAACTTTGTACTTCAAAACCTAAATAACAACTCCAAAAATCCCCAACCTTACCATCTTTAGTTTTTTCGATCTTTATTGATGGATTACTAATTTCATCAGTTTTCTTTTTCCTAAAAAAATGAACATACTATTTATTTTTAATTGACTTCAATACTCTGATAATTTTTAATAAAAGGTGGAGTATAAATTTCGCTTAATTTGAAAGTTATAATCTTACATTTTACCAGTATCTATTTTAACAACGTTTTATTATATAGCAATATACAAAAAACATGGTTTTAAAAATATATCTGCTCACTAAATTTTTTGATTTTATGTAAAAGCAGTACAAAACTATTGGAGTTACTTCAAATGCTGACCACAAACTGTGTGTATCAGGTCCTCTGCCTTTTCATTGTAAAAAATCCCCGTCTATGATTAACAATTTTGTGCCATTCGCCGATGCAGAGCGGTGGGAGCTAAGCTGGTCTGATACCAGATACATCATGCCTTTTTTTAGTGTAATACTATTTGCATCTTGTAATTCGCTTTGAAATTCGCCTTCCAAACAATATACAATATGTCCCTTCTGACACCAATGGTCGGCAGTATAGTTTTCAGAATATTCAACAATACGAACACGTAGCCCGCCAATTTGTATAGTCTGCCAAAATGAGGTACCTGTCGCACCTTTATGTTCAGTCTTTTCAATGGTCGACCAGTCAATCGTCATAAACGGTATAGTATTCATAGCGTATTATTTTTTTGTAATTTATTCTATAGTCGTTCTGTCTTGATTTGTTGTAGGTTGCGAAATTACAAGAAAATCAAGAGGTGCATTAGTTTCGTTTGCTATAAAGTGTTTCCTATTAGCTTGAATAAGTAATCCTTGTTGTTCTGTCACCACTATAATATCTTCTTCTACATAAAAAGCAGCCACGCCTTTAAGTATAAAGAAAAATTGTTGAGCATGTGTATGAAAATGCAATTTCTCTTTCGTATTGCCGGGCATCGATTCTAGTTTTACGGAAAGCCCTGCCGTATCTGCCAAAATCCAAGAATCGCAACTATCGCCCCAAGTATAATGCTTAGCCGAATTTTTGTCTATTTTAATTTCCAATTGAAAGCTATTTTAATTTTGTAATCACTAATTTATAAAGCTGCGCTTCTGCCATATTTAATTTTAAAGACAGCAATCTTAACTTCTTGCATCTGTTTTAAATCATCAAACAGTTTCAATTAAGTAGACTATCTTTAACCAGTACTTAATTTCACTTTCAATTATTCCGAGTAAATAAATGTATACATTTCCCTCGTTTCATTACGAATTTATTTCAATAAATGTTAATTCTGCTACGAATTCTCATTGAAAGCTCCCGAATACTCATTAGTTTTTTTTGTAATTACAAAGCGAATTACTTTTGAAAGAAAAAATTATGAAAAAGAACAACTTTTTAAACTTAATCTGGATAATCAGTGTATTATCCTTGCTGTTTTTAGGCAGCTGTAAAAAAGACAAAAACACAACTACAGACCCCGGTTTTGGTGATGTTAAATCAGATGGCTGGCGCACTAAAATCGGAACAGAAGTTACTGTAGAAGGCTACGTAGTGGCAGAAGGAGGTAATCACTTACCGATGCTTGTTACAAGCAAAGATAAGTATATGGTTGATGCCATTATTCCGGAAAAGGATTACATTTTGATTGAAAGAGATCCCGACTTGAGCAATTATGTAGTATGGGAAAATTATCATGGTAAAAAAGTAAAGATTACCGGTATTCTGGAAGAAACTCTTGACAGAAGTATG
>CAZPBT010000255.1:0-3956 GCA_964584555.1 uncultured Chitinophagales bacterium | reverse complement strand
AAATTATGGCACTATTGTTTCATTATTTGTGTGTTGTTTTTGGAAATGACAAACTTCTTGTCTTTTTACTTGTAACAATAGTTCTTTTCTCTTCAATATTTGTTATCTTGTTTTTGTATAGTGTTGTATTGTGTTTTTACAAAAGACACCAACTGAAATGTTTGTTAAATTTTTTCTTTTAAATTTATTAGGAGCTTTAACTCCATGGTTTTTTCTATTCTTTCTATTTAGTCGCTTACATTAGCTCTCACTCAACTAATGCAAGTATGTCAAAATAAACACTATTCCGAAGAATCAAAACAAACATGCAGTAATGCAAAAAGTGTGGCGTACTTGTACTTCCAAATTTTTGTGTGAATTTGCCAATTTGTAAATTCTTTACTCATTCGCTAAATTCAAAATAACGAGTATCTTTCTCAGAAATCAAAAGATGTCAGTTCTAATTCTTCAGGAAATAAAATGGAACACGCTAATTAGCACATCTTCAAATTTCCAAATTATCGTCACATATTCCTTCTGTATTGTCCGCCGACGTCAAACAAGGCATTGGTGATTTGTCCTAAGCTGCAATATTTTACGGTTTCCATCAGCACGTCAAACATGTTTTTATTTTCCAGTGCTGCGAGTTGTAATTGTTGTAAATAAACAGAGGCTTCAGATTTATTGCGTTCTTTAAGCGCATCCAGATTGTTGATTTGTAATTGCTTTTCTTCTTCCGTGCTCCGTATTACTTCTTGCGGCAAAATAGTAGGAGAACCTTTGGAAGATAAAAAAGTATTGACACCAATCAGCGGCAATTCTCCGGTATGTTTTTTCATTTCATAATACATACTTTCTTCCTGTATTTTGCTGCGCTGATACATGGTTTCCATAGCGCCCAATACACCACCGCGCTCCGTAATACGGTCAAACTCTGCATATACGGCCTCCTCTACCAAATCGGTCAGTTCTTCTATAATAAATGAACCTTGCAACGGATTTTCATTTTTTGCCAAGCCTAATTCTTTATTGATAATCAGCTGTATCGCCATTGCCCTGCGCACACTTTCTTCGGTAGGTGTGGTGATGGCTTCGTCATACGCATTGGTGTGCAAACTGTTGCAATTGTCATAAATGGCATAGAGGGCTTGCAACGTGGTGCGGATGTCGTTAAAATCTATTTCCTGTGCATGTAAACTTCTGCCCGAAGTTTGGATATGGTATTTTAATTTCTGACTTCTGTCGTTGGCTTTATATAAATATTTTAACGCCTTAGCCCATATTTTGCGGGCAACACGACCAATCACCGCATATTCAGCATCAATGCCGTTAGAGAAAAAGAAAGATAAATTTGGAGCGAAATCATCAATATGCATGCCTCGCGATAAGTAATACTCAATAAACGTGAAACCGTTTGCCAGTGTAAACGCCAACTGCGAAATCGGGTTGGCTCCGGCTTCTGCGATGTGATACCCGGAAATAGAAACCGAATAAAAATTGCGGACTTTATGTTGTACAAAAAATTCTTGTACATCGCCCATCATCTTCAATGAAAATTCAGTAGAAAATATACAGGTATTTTGCGCCTGATCTTCTTTCAGAATATCCGCTTGCACCGTACCACGCACTTGAGATAATGCATACGTTTTAATTTTTTCATAGACCTCTATCGGCAATACCTGATCGCCCGTAACGCCCAGCAGAAGCAAGCCCAAGCCGTCATTTCCTTCGGGCAATGCACCCGCATAGCTTGGTCTTACGGCATTTTTTTCTTTATAAATTTTATCTATCTGCCGATTTACTTCATCCACTAAATTATTTTCACGGATATATTTTTCGCATTGCTGGTCGATGGCGGCATTCATAAAAAATGCGCAAATCGTGGGAGCAGGTCCGTTAATCGTCATGGATACAGAGGTATTGGGCGAACACAAATCAAAACCGGAATACAGTTTTTTTGCATCGTCTAAACTGCATACAGACACACCGCTATTGCCGATTTTACCAAATATATCCGGACGCAAATCGGGATCATTTCCATATAAGGTTACACTGTCGAAAGCAGTAGATAAACGCTTGGCAGGCATGCCCAACGACACATAATGAAAACGTTTGTTGGTGCGCTCCGGGCCACCCTCTCCGGCAAACATACGGGTGGGGTCTTCGTTTTCCCGCTTAAACGGAAATACTCCTGCCGTGTATGGAAATTCGCCGGGCACATTTTCCTGTAAATTCCATTTTAAAATATCACCCCAAGCAGTATAATTTGGCAAACATACTTTCGGTATTTGCAAATGCGATAAACTTTCGGTGTGCGTTTTAATCTTGATTTCTTTATCACGCACTTTGAAAATGAAATACTCGTTGTTGTAATCTTGTTTTGTCTGCTGCCAGGTATCGAGAATCGCCTTGGCTTCGGGATGGAGTAAGCGCTGCTTGTTTTCAATCAGCTTATCTACGGCAACCTGTTCACCGGCATGGGTGTTTTGTGAACTATCAACCATTTTACTGACACTATCTAAAGCATACAGCTCATTGGCTATTTTACTTTGTTCATTTACCCATTTGTCATAGTCTCTGTTGTTTTTGGTAATATCCGATAAATAACGGCTTTTGGATGGTGGAATAATGTAAATCTTTTCGGAATGTCCTTTACTTAAGCTGAGATTGCTTTTCCAGTTTACCGCACATTTTTCATCTATAGTCTGAATTAAGTGAAGATATAATTCGTTAGTGCCAGGATCATTAAACTGTGAAGCAATACTGCCGAACACGGGCATTTCTTCAGGATTTTTATCCCATAAATTGCGGTTGCGCTGAAACTGTTTTTTCACATCGCGCAATGCATCTTGTGCGCCACGCTTATCAAATTTATTGATGGCTACCACATCGGCATAATCGAGCATATCAATTTTTTCTAATTGCGTAGCCGCACCAAATTCCGGCGTCATCACATACATATAGACATCGGCAATATCCACTATCTCTGTGCCGCTTTGGCCTATGCCGGACGTTTCTACAATAATCAAATCGTAGTTTGCCGCTTTAAAAATCTGAATAGCATCCGTTACATCTTTAGATATGGATGCATTCGTTTGCCGCGTAGCCATCGAGCGCATAAAAATGTGTTCGCTTTGTATGCTGTTCATGCGGATACGGTCGCCCAAAAGCGCCCCTCCCGTTTTTCGGCGTGATGGATCAACCGAAATAATAGCCACATATTTTTCCGGGAAATCCAGGATAAAACGACGTACAATTTCATCAGTTAGTGAGGACTTTCCGGCTCCGCCCGTGCCGGTGATACCCAGTATTGGAATCCGGTCGCCATTTGCCAGTCCACCGCTTTTATCAGTAGATGGTGAGCTGTGGTCTGAAAACAGTTTATTAAACTCGTCAGGGTAATTTTCAGCACAGGAAATCAGTTGAGCTATTTGTTTAGGATTTTTTTGTTCGAGTAATTTGCTGTCAAAAGCGATATCTTTTCCTGTCGGAAAATCACATTGTTGCAACAAATCATTTATCATGCCTTGCAAACCCATCGCTCTGCCATCATCGGGTGAGTAGATGCGGTTGATGCCATAAGCCTGTAATTGTTCAATTTCGGCTGGCAGGATAGTACCGCCACCGCCGCCGAAAATTTTAATTTGCCCGCTGTTTTTTTCATGCAGCAAATCATACATGTATTTAAAAAACTCCATGTGGCCGCCTTGGTAAGAAGTGAGGGCAATGGTGTTGGCATCTTCTTCAATGGCACAGTTTACTATTTCTGCAACAGAACGGTTATGACCAAGATGTATGACCTCTGCTCCGCTGGCTTGTATGATGCGCCGCATGATATTGATGGCGGCATCGTGTCCGTCGAACAGAGAGGCTGCGGTAACGATGCGGATTTTGTTTTTTGGAATATAGGGTGTCGGATTTTGCATAAGCTGAACTATTGAACAAATTTACTAAATCCGCCTTAGAGTTTAAAATAA
>CAZPBT010000254.1:0-3992 GCA_964584555.1 uncultured Chitinophagales bacterium | reverse complement strand
TACGTGGAACAATTGTTGGCATGCTGAAGTCTGCTTTCACGGTTTCTTCAGCATCCCAGTTTTCTTTTATGGTAAGCGGTTTTGAGGTGAATGATTTTTCCGGCAAGGTTTTTTGCATATAGCTTCCGGAGTTTTCAATACCATTATTGTTTTTATCATCAATAATTTTTAAGGAATAATTTCCGGCCGGCATCAATCCATAGTCAATTTTAAGCGCCTGAGAATCGCGTAGAATCCGTCTGTCCCATACTTTGCCTGAATTATCCGAAAGAATGGCGATATAATCGTTCTTAAAATCAGGTAATTCTATGTTTATCAATAAGTTACCACCTTTTTTTGGAGATACGCCTAAAATAGAAAAATCTTGTTTTTTATTGTAATTTCCAATTATATCGACCAGAGCAGAGTCATTTATAGTCAGTTTGTACGGTACTCCACTTTTCCAGTCTGTTTTAAGTTCTAAGGTTGATAAATCTTCCTGCATATGAATTTCATAAGGCAGGTTGTGTCCGGCACTATCTGTCAGCATGATTTTAGAAGTATCCGGTTTTGATGTTGTATAATATGCTGCTTTCAATTTCAACTTTTTACCTTCAAAAACTATTAAATTTTTGTATGCACTGGTATCAGTAAAAAATAGCTGAGGAGTTTTCCATTTAACAGACGTTATTCTTACAGGCAAACTGTCAACCAAATCATTGTTCAGATACAACATCAACTGATATTTTCCGGTATCGCTTTTTAGATTTGGAAAATATATAAGCAGTTTTTTTCCATCTTCTTGAGGGAATGTCAAAGCAGCTAATGTACTGTCTTCTTTTAATGAAACTCTCCATTCATCCTTTTCAACAGCGTAAGGTTTGTTTAATTCTAATTTTAATATACCTCCATTTATTGTATTCTCTGTGCTGATTAGTCTGTAATTTTCAGCTTCTGGCAGGAAATGATGGATAGTTAAAGTGTCTAAATTTCCTTTCAATTCTATCACAGAATCAGTAAAACCAATTTTTTCTGTTGGTAAATCATAGTAGTAGTTCGCATTTTTATCCGTCAGGGTGTATATTTTATATCGCCCTTCCTTTACATTTTCGAGAGAAAAGTTGCCGCTATTATCTATTTTGGTGGCATACATAGGTCGGGTTTTTGTAAAAGCCGTATCAGATAAATCAGAATAAATAACCAGATAAGTATTATCTTCTTGTTTACCATCAGCCGGTATTATTTTGCCTTTTATCTGCAGCGAGTCAATATAGCTTCCTGTTGAAAACAAGTATTTAAAATTAGAAAAAGCATTTCCTTCATTATTGTCTTTTATATTATCACCAAAAAACAGACTATACGTAGTATTTGGAAGAAGAGAATTTTCCTTAAATTTTATAAGCAGCATATTTCTTTCAATGCTGATTTTTGGAAAAGGGTCAATATTTGGCGAAATAATGATTTGATTTTTTGGATTGGTTAACTGTTGAATCCACTCGCTAAAAGCAATTTTAATTTCTTTTCCGTTAAAGTTGAGGGTTTTATTTGCAGGATTTTCTGCTTTTATTTTTGGTGGATTTTTGTCTCTTTCTCCACCTGTTGGTGCAGATATCTGAGCACAAGATGAAAGTATAAATGAGATAATGAGATAATGTGCCATTGAGATAATTGGTATAATTATCTTTTTACATGGATTTATTTTACTCAGCATGATCAAATTTCCAAATTTCCAAATCATCAAATTTGTTTTACTTACTCAGGTACACCATCAATACTGCTATATCTGCAGGGCTTACGCCTGAAATTCTACCGGCCTGTCCCACAGTTTCAGGCTTAATTTTGTTCAGTTTTTGCCTGGCTTCAATACTTAATGATGGGATGCTGTTATAATCAAAATCAGGTTTTAGTTTCAGTTTTTCTACTTTTTGCATTTTACGCACCAGTTCTTTTTCTTTTTCTATATAGCCTTCATACTTTACACTTATCTCCGCTTGTTCCAAAAACTCATCTTCATACGTGCCGAGCAAAGTTTTTACAGCAGCCACATGTTCTGTCATATCCAATAAACTGATTTGCGGACGAAGTACAATCTTTTCCAGCTTCATTTTTTGGGGTAAAACAGTCGTGCCTTTTTCCACTAAATAGTTGTCTATTTCCTGAGGTTCAATACTGTTGTTTTTCAATAGGTCTATAATTTCACTAGTTGCTTTTTGCTTCTTTTCTACCCTTTCCATTCGTTCTGCTTCTGCAAAACCTAAGTTATAGGATAGTTCCGTTAGCCGTAAATCCGCATTATCTTGCCGTAATAAAATTCTGTATTCAGCTCTTGAGGTAAACATGCGGTAAGGTTCTTCTGTACCTTTACTCACTAAGTCATCTATCAACACACCAATATAGGCCTCATCTCGTTGTAAAATCAACGGATTTTTTTCATTTACGGCTAAATGAGCATTTATTCCTGCCATCATCCCTTGTGCTGCCGCCTCTTCATATCCTGTTGTTCCGTTTATTTGTCCGGCAAAAAACAGATTTTTTATCAATTTGGTTTCTAAAGAAAGTTTTAATTGTGTTGGCGGAAAATAATCATATTCTATGGCATAGCCAGGACGAAACATTTTTACCTGTTCAAATCCGGGTATCAACTTCAATGCTTTGTACTGTACATCTTCTGGTAATGAAGTTGAAAACCCGTTGACATATATTTCTACTGTATTCCATCCCTCGGGTTCTACAAATATTTGGTGTCGGTTTTTGTCGGCAAATCTGTTTATTTTATCTTCTATAGATGGACAATAACGAGGACCCAAACCCTGAATTCTGCCCTGAAACATAGGAGATTTTTCAAATCCGGTTTTCAGTATTTCATGTACATCATCATTGGTATACGTTATCCAGCAACAACGTTGTTCTTTAGGTTTCTCTATATTTTTGTAGGAAAAACCCACAATTTGGCCATCACCATTTTGCACCTCCATTTTGGTATAGTCTAATGAGCGACCATCTATTCGCGGAGGTGTTCCGGTTTTCATTCTACCACTTTCAAACCCCAGGCTTACTAATTGTTCGGTAATACCTTTAGATGATTTCTCTCCTGCCCTGCCACCACCTAATTGTCTTTCACCAATATGGATGATACCATTCAGGAAAGTGCCGTTGGTTAATACTACGGCTTTAGCTCTGATTTCTATTCCCAAACTGGTCTTAATTCCACAAGCCTTACCATTTTCTTCTATGATTTCGCTCACCATATCTTGCCAGAAATCAATGTTTGGTGTATTTTCCAGCATTTCTCTCCATACTAAATGAAATTGCATCCGGTCGTTTTGGCTTCTGGGACTCCACATGGCCGGTCCTTTTGATAAATTCAGCATCCTGAACTGTATCATTGTTTTATCAGAAACTATTCCTGAATAGCCACCCATGGCATCAATTTCTCTAATGATTTGCCCTTTTGCCACACCACCCATTGCAGGATTACATGACATTTGTGCTATGGTTTGCATATTCATGGTGGCTAGCAATACTTTACTACCCATTTTAGCAGCAGCTACAGCAGCCTCACACCCAGCATGACCGGCACCTACTACTATTACATCATATTCTGCGAACATGCTACAAAGATATAGATTATACCAAACGTATTTATTAGTCTATTCAATAAAAATGCTTTCAATCCATAAGTGTAATACTTTGTATAGTATTTCTGTATTTCACATTTTCTTGCACATGTTTATAAATTAACTGTTTATTTCGTGTTGATTTGTTCCACGTGAAACAAGTTCTTTCTACTTCCAGTGTCAATATTATACTTAACTCACATTTTTATAAACTTGTGAATATTAAGCCTGTGGATATTGATGTTTCACGTGAAACATTGCTTTTATTACAAAAAAGCTTGTTGGGGCTTTTCATTGCTAAAAATGATTTAATAACCAGAGTTCGGGTTAAGAAAATTAAGATGAAAAAAATAGTTGATTTCTCATTTTTTCCTCCAACTTAACAAGGAGGAGGAA
>CAZPBT010000253.1:0-4074 GCA_964584555.1 uncultured Chitinophagales bacterium | reverse complement strand
CATTTGTTTTAATTTGGAGTTAAATGCATAGTTCACATCCTGATCAGACGGACCAGCGTGAAAAACACCTGACGGTACATAAACCATTCCGTAAGGCAATAAATTGGCATCCCATTTTGGTCTTTCCTGAACACCAACTAACTGACCATCTTGTCCGGTTTTTGCACCTTTACAACTATAGAGCGTAATAGCTACTACAGTAACTAGAAAGAATTTGAACTTATTCATCGCAGTTGTTTACGTTATTTAAAGCTATAATAAAATGTAAAAATAGTCAAATTATTGTATAGTTGTACACTTGTGATGCTAAAAACTGTAATTTTTTACTCAAAATTTACAAAAACCGTGGATTATTTATGATTTTAGGTTGTTTATATATCTTACTGTTTGGTAATGTGTACTTTAAAGTAATCTCGTGCGTACCTTTATTGACTTTTGCTAACTTATTCAAGTTTAAATCGTAACTATAAACAATATTCAGGTTTTTAACCGCAGTAATATTTATCACAGGAGAAATTGATTCAAATGTCTTTTTGTTAAATCCTCTTACATTAACGCCAATAAGACCATATTTTGTGTACCCTGCCAATATGCTTAAGTCCGTCTGAAACTCTTTAAAATCAGTATAAAAGCTGATGGAAGGACGTAATGCGATATAATCCTTGAATAAGAGTTTACCTTGCACATAGGAATGAAATTCGTTCCCGTATTTGGTTTTTAACTCACCGGCTTGCCCTTTGAATTTGTCGTTAAAATTAATCAGATTGGAATAGGCAAATCCGACATCAACAAATTTATTTTGCAATGCAACTCCCACTGTTAAATTCGGGCGCAGACTTTTTTGCTTTAATGCATTCAAATCATTGTCATTTCCTTGGGGAGTAGTTAGTTTTGATTCATCAAGCTGAGAAATTATTATCCCTGCATTGATACCTATGCATATTTTTATTTTATTTTTTACAGGCTGAATAAAATTATATCCGGCATTGAGTGTGGTAATTGTATACGCCCCCAACATATCTGCACTCACATTTAAACCTACGGCTCCGTGAGCTGCAGGCAGAAAAGCATCAGCAAAAAAGTTAAATGTACGAGGTTGTCCTTCCAGCTTAGCCCACTGATATCTGAAGTTACCTCCAAAAGTAATACCATCTTCTTTTCCGTAAAACGCAGGATTTTTTACTTGCGGGTTAATCATGTAGTGTGTGGAATTAGGAAAAATTTGTGCATTTACTTGCAAGCAAGTAACTACACTCAAAACGAAAGTTAGCAAAAACGAGCTTTTCTTCCACATGGTGTAAATATACGAAAGAAAATGAATAAATGTAGTTTGGATAGAGGACATTTGACAACGATAAATGAACGGTGAACGATGAACGATGAATGATGAACGGTGAGCTATCCTCCTTAATCAACACTTATTTTCTGCTCATCAGTCCTTTTGTCCAGATGTTAAGTTCGACTTTTGCAGCACCAAATCCTTCAAAAAAGCGGGCAATGTTGGCATCAGCACTTCCACAGAAATTAAACTGTTTTTTTTGCTTAATAGCCTGACTAATCAGGTCATGTAATAAAAACACCATTGCACCTGAATTTTTGAACTGGTCGTCATATCCGCCCAACAGATAGTAGAGGGATTGTTCATCTTCTGCATAGAAAATACAGGCTAAATGATTTTGCTGCTTGTCTGTACAATTCACCACTTTTCCTGCATTAAATTTTTTACAGACAGTTTGTATTTTTTCAAAATCATGCAAACTCATGTAAGGTTTCAGATTTTTTCTGATAAAAGTTGACATCAGCAATGCATATGCCTGATCTGTATTTTCTGCCTCTACAATCCTGTACTCATTTTTAAATACTTTTTTGTATAAGCGTGAATGATGTTCACTAAGTTGAAATTTATCCTGAATGACATAGGTGGAATAGCCATGTTTTGCATAACCTTGAATGGATAAATCCAGATTACTATATTGGGGTAAAAACTTAAAATACTGCTTCCAAGTGAGTGGCAACTGATCGACTAATTTTTCTAAAACCGCTTGTTGTTCGTCTTGCTTTAAATCCTTAAAAAAAAGTACGCTTTGATAAAAGTTGAGAAATGGCAAATAAATACGCTTAGTCAATATATTGCCTTTAATACAATAGGGTAATGCGGCAAGTAATACATCATTTTCTTTCACTATCTCAACATCCCAATTTTCCGAAACGGCATCGAGCCAAAAAGGCTTCAAAAAAACGGGAATTTTATCTGCATGAAAAGCATTACTTGCAATTCGGATATACTCCGTTTTAGCTGGAAGCATCGAGTAATAATTTAAACTTTTGCAATATGGGAATTCACAATTAAAATAATTTATTTAATAGCTTTTACGCCTACATTCCAAAAGAAGAAACTCCAGATATCGCCTTGTTCATCAATAATTTTAGAGGTAGGTTTGCCTTTACCGTGTCCGGCATTTTTTTCAATACGAATTAACAAAGGCACATCCTTCTTACCGTACTCCTGTAAGCGGGCTGCAAATTTAAAACTATGGGCAGGTACTACCCTATCGTCGTGGTCGGCAGTAGTAATCAATGTAGCAGGATATTTTACACCGGGCTTGATATTGTGGTAAGGAGAATACCCTTTCAAATAGTTGAACATTTCAGCACTTTGATCAGCACTGCCATATTCGGGTACCCAGCCCCAGCCAATGGTAAACTTATGAAACTTAAGCATATCCATTACACCTACAGCAGGAAAAGCAACTTTATACAAATCCGGACGTTGTGTCATACATGCCCCTACCAATAAACCGCCGTTGCTCCCGCCGGATATACCGAGTTTTTGTTTTGATGTGTATTTCGTTTTAATGAGATATTCTGCTGCAGCGATAAAATCATTAAACACCGTTTGCTTATTCATCAACATGCCGGCTTTATGCCATTCTTCGCCATATTCGGCACCACCTCGCAGGTTGGGCATGGCAAATACTCCTCCATTTTCCAAAAGCAAAATGCGTGATGCAGAAAATGTCGGTGACATGTTGACACTAAATCCGCCATAGCCATATAAGAGTGTCGGATTCTTTCCGTTTAAAACTATCCCTTTTTTATGTACGATAAACATGGATACTTTGGTACCATCTTTGCTTTTATACCAAACTTGTTTTGAAACAAAATCTTCCGGATTGAATTTTAATGCCGGTTTGGCAAACAATTTGGAATATCCTGTTGAAATATCATATACAAAAATTGAATTTGGATAATTAAATGAAGTGTACGTATAAGCAATACGTGTATCAGTATATCTGCCGGAAGTAACTTCTATTTCGCCAGTGCCGGGCAATGCAATTTCTTTTGCTTTCCTATTGTCATCATACACATATAATTTGCTGCTTGCGTTCTCCAGATACTTGGAGAACATTTTTTTGCCTGTAAAATATACTCCTGCGAGATAAGCATTTTTCTTTTCGGGCAAAACCGTTTTCCAGCTTTTTTTATCTGCATTGAGTGGATCCAAACTGATGAGCTGACGGTTAGGGGCATCTTCATCCGTGAGGACGATAAAGTTATCAAATACTACATCGATGATGGAATATTCATTTTTATTTCCGGTGAATAATGGTTTGAAATTCCATCCCGGCTCATCTGCTTTTTTCCAGTAAATTTCATTTCCGTAAGTGCCTAATGAACGATATAAGAACATGTAATTTCCCATTTCATCAGTTGAAACACTGTTATACGAAAGTGGCTCACTAGGGTCTTTATATACTAATTCATCTTTATCTTGTGTGTCCCCGAGTTTATGATAATACACGGAATGAAATTCGTTTTTTGCACTTAATTCCATTCCCTCTGCCGGTTTGGGATAACGTGAATAAAAGAAACCGTTTTTATACCAACTTGCATTTGAAAATTTGACCCACTCGAGTTGATCCGCTAATTGTTTTTTAGTTTCGAGTTCATAAATTATAATCTGTTGCCAATCACTGCCGGACTTCTGAACGGATATTGCCACATATTTATTATCGTCCGAAATGCCGATAATATCATAAGTAGTAAGCCCTTTAGGATCTAAGGTATTCGGGT
>CAZPBT010000252.1:0-4093 GCA_964584555.1 uncultured Chitinophagales bacterium | reverse complement strand
CATGGAGGAGAAATCGTGGCACAAGGAACACCTGAAGATTTTCTGAAACAAAAAACGACCACAGCAAAATTCTTATCGCATGAATTGAATATTGAAATTCCGAAATCACGAAGAAAAGGAAACGGTCATACTTTAAAACTCATCGGTGCTTCAGGCAATAATTTGAATAATGTAAACATAGAAATTCCCCTGGGTACATTTACCTGTATCACAGGAGTTTCAGGAAGCGGGAAATCCACTTTGATAAATGAAACGCTTTATCGCATTTTAAACCAGCATTTTTATCGCTCACCATTCAATCCTATGCCATACAAAAAAGTAGAAGGTTTGGAGTTTTTAGATAAAGTAATCGAAATCGACCAGTCGCCTATTGGCAGAACGCCTCGCAGTAATCCGGCAACGTATATCAATGTTTTTGATAAAATCCGGGATTTGTACGCCAATTTACCGGAGTCAAAAATAAGAGGATATAAAACAGGGCGATTTTCATTTAATGTTATTGGCGGACGTTGTGAAGAATGCCAGGGCGGAGGGATGAAGCTGATAGAAATGAATTTTTTGCCGGATGTGTATGTACAATGTCCGAAATGCTTAGGCAAACGATATAACCGCGAAACACTGGAAGTAAAATACAAAGGCAAAAGTATTTATGATGTCTTGGAAATGCCCATAGAAGATGCAGTGCATTTTTTCGAGAATATCCCTTCCATATACAGAAAATTGAAAACTTTAGTAGATGTAGGTTTGGGCTACGTTCGTGTCGGACAGTCAGCAACAACACTAAGCGGCGGAGAGGCGCAGCGTGTAAAGCTATCTGAAGAATTGAGCAAGCGTGATACCGGAAAAACAATTTATATTTTGGATGAACCTACTACCGGCTTGCATTTTGAAGATATACGTGTATTGCTTCAAGTGTTGCAAAAATTAGTTGACAAAGGCAATACCGTTGTAGTTATAGAACACAATTTAGATGTCATAAAAGTGGCAGATTACCTGATAGACTTGGGGCCGGAGGGCGGCAAATTTGGCGGTGAGGTAGTAGCCGTCGGCACACCCGAGCAAGTAGCCAAAAATAAAAAAAGCATAACCGGACAATATCTGATACAAGAACTAGAATTGTGATTACCATTGAAAAATGGTTATCTGCATATTTTATTTTTTACATATGGAAGCTAACTGTCATAACAAATTAACATAAACTTTTAGAAAATTGAGTTTGCACTATTTGGCTGATGGTTGACACGAAGGAATCAGTTGCGCAATTTTTTAGCTGTTCAAAAGTTTTATTCACTTTTCAATATTCGCAATAGTAACAGCCTATGCTTCAATACGCTATTCATTTTGAAATACTGAAAGCAAAAATGATATCTGGGTGGATGAAATTGCATTGAGTTCATATTAATTTGTAAAAAAAGACCGCAAAGTATGCGGTCGCTTTTAGGTATTTTATATTATAACTCATTTTGCCCCAACAGCAATCTCTGTATTGGCATTTTTATGGTAGGCTAATTCAATAACTTTTAATGTTCTGAAATCTGATGATTGGTTTACTTTCATCCAACCATAATGTGGTCCATCTGACAACCCCAATCTAAAGCCAATGTATTTATCACCTGCTCCAGCAAATCCAACACTTGTATAGCCGGTGTAGGCATATCCTGTAAATCCATAATAATACCATGCAGAGGAAGAGGCATTGATTTTTGCACCGGAACTTTGTTTTTTTAATACTTTTACAGTTTCACTGCCAAATGCAGCATTTTCCGTTAATAAGTCAGTATTTGTTTTTAAAGAATGTATATATCCATATCCATACGTAGTGCCAGAATAAGCTCCTCCGCCTGTATTTAATTTAAAGTCAAAAATGCCATCAGAATTTATATCAATGGAATCTTCAGCTCCAAACTCACTAACAGACCCGGTTGCAGTAAGGGTTTGGTTAATTGTTCTGTCAATAATGTTTTCATCATTTGTTGAAGTCGTACCCTTATCTTTCTTGCAAGCCATTGGCAGTACAGCAATCGAAACAGCAGCTAATGCTGTATAGTTTTTAATTTTCTTGTTCATATCGGTTTATTTTCGATAAAGATAAATTATTTTCATAAATAACGGATAAAATCTATTAAATATTTTTTTCTACAAAAGTATCTAATGTTAATATCTAAATATTAAGACTATATTTGTATAAATAAGGTACGAGTATAGTGCTCATATAAACCAATATTAAAAATATAATATATTATTATTTTATGAAAAAACAAAGTAAAACTTGTATGGTGTTTAAGTGCTTGTTTTGTTTAATGCTGATTGTCATTAAGTCGGATATATATGCACAACAATGTTTGGACAGCCTTATAGACAAGAGCATAATCATGCTTAAAAATGAGCATAGTATAAGGAAATTTGTTACAATTAAAAATAATAAATCAGATTTCATTTTATTGAGTGCAAAATCTGTAAAAACGAACGCCCAATATATCAATTCTTTTTCTTCAAAATACATATGCATATGGAATGAGAAGAAATTTATGAGAAATAAAAGATCTATTATTGCTTGCGGAGTAATAGGCGGGATATTAACCATACCAACTTTGGCAATGGCTAAAAAACTAGACAGAAGCGCAAGAGAGCCTTTAGGTTCAGTGTTGGTTACTATGTCACTTGCGCCAATTGCAGGTGCTTTTGATATTACAGCAATAGGAATGGGTATAAAAAGAGCAGTAGTAATAAAGAAATCTAAGAAGAGACATTTGTTCTGTAATTTCTGAACAAACAAGTTAGTTATAACAGACTAATATTTGAAAAAATAGAACTATATTGTCGAAAAAATAATAAGCATGAACGAAAATTTGCTGGATGAAGATTTGTTATATCAAGAAACAGATGCCAGGTCTGTAACAGACTTAATAAACAACGGCTACGAGACCGATGTAACGGGATATATCAACAGAGGATTCAAGTTGTTTTTCAGAGACCCGGGTTCCTATATTGCATATCTTATCGTCTATATTATTCTGGCAGTTGCTTTAGGATTAATTATGACTTTTATTCCTTTTGGAAACGTCCTTTCTAGTATTGTGATGATGCCGTTGTTTATGGGAGCAATTATTGTAGCCAAAATGCTGGATAAAGGCGAGTCTTATTCATTTTCCAACTTTTTTGACGGCTATAAATATTTTGGTGAAATAGCCATTGCATCTTTGATAAGAATTGGTGTCGTGATACTCTTAGCTGTTGTATGTCTTATCCCATTTGGGATGAAAGCTATTTTTAATTTAGCGAATTTTGAGGAAGTCATGCAGGACCCGATTACAATAATACAAACGCTGGCAATTCCTATCTTTATTCTAATTGCATTGTATATTATAATTTTCACCTTTTGGTTGTTTGCCTTTATGTTTATTGTTTTTCCGAAATTTAAAGCATGGCCGGCATTGGAAGCAAGCCGAAAGATAATATCTAAAAGATTTTTCAATTGGTTTGGTTTTTGTATCTTATTAATACTGGTAAATTTTATGGGGATGCTCTTGTTTGGGATAGGATTGTTGATTACCATACCGGCTTCCATTTGTGCAATGTATCTGGCGTTTGATGAAGTATGTGGAGTAAACATAAGACCGTGATATAATATATTTAATGTATTTGAATTATGTATAGGAAAATTTTGAGCCTATTGTTGAATTTTGCTTACAGACTACATGCGAATGCTGAAGAGGCTATCCGTAAGTTGCGAAATGAGTTGTATTTTATAGATTTTGAGGATAGAGACGATGATATTTATATAAATACCTACCTAAAGTCCGGTACTACCTGGATGCAGGTTATTGTCTATAATTTGCTTACAGATGGGAATATGGATTTTGAGCATATCTATGATGTTTCGCCTTGGCCTAACAATCAGGCTACGCAAGGCAAATCCAGTGAATGGATTAATAATTTGCCATCACCTCGTATAATGAAAGCACATAACGATTATGATTGGTTTTCAACGGACTGTAAAGCAAAATTCATATTTGTATACAGAGATGGAAAAGATGTCGCTGTTTCTTTGTATCATCACAATAAAAATTATCTTAATCCGGATTTAAAGTTT
>CAZPBT010000251.1:0-4094 GCA_964584555.1 uncultured Chitinophagales bacterium | reverse complement strand
TTATTTAGAATAAATAATAAAGCTAACAATTCTCAATCTTTGTCGTAGAGACAAATCATTTATCTGAGTATCGTTTATTTGGATGATGGGTACTACCCTACCATTTCTTTTTGCTTTGCATAAGCCGTAATGGCTGATATGCTTTCCGGGGATGGGTTGTCGCTGCCGAAATCTTCCATGGCATGTTTTACAAAACGCATTTGCTCCAACTCTTGTTTGAGTTCAACATCCTGCAACAACGCTTGTTTGATTTCCAGTGTCTCGGCAGGAGTGGTTTCATTGTACAAAAATTTGACTAACAGTTCGGGTGTAAATATGGATTCCATAAAAATCGTTTTATACAGTTAACGAAATATAGTCATATTTATTGTACATGAAAAATATTTCTAATATTTTATTCGCCACCCGTACCCTTAAATTGGTCGTCTTTGAAACGGAAAAGTACATTAAATGTAGTCAAGCTGCCGTAAATTCTTGTTATATACTGCTGTAATTCAACCTTTTCTGCATCTGATAACTTAGATGCGTTTATTTTTTGCTCCATTACACGCAGTCGGTCGCGGGTCATCACAATTTTATGAAAAAATCCTTCAATGGGAATTTCTTTGCTTTGCAGGCTTTTGTCTTTTGGCTGCATAATCAGGTTGCCACCTATCCATTTTTCAGCTATTTTGCAATCTTCAAAAGGTTCGGTCAGCGGTTCTATCAAATCCTGCAACACCGTTTTTATATCATCTAAAGAAACAGCATTTTTATCCTTTTCAGCTATGCGAATAACCACTAAGCCATCGAAAGATTTGGATATTTCTTTTTCTCCATGTTCTGTACCAAAATAAATCGTATATGTGTATTCTTCACTGTCATCAATAATTACACCTTTGCCATATTTTGGGTGTTCCACTTTAGTACCTAATGCAAAATCTGTCATATGCTTTAATTTTTGGCTAAAATAAGAAAGGAAATGTTCTTTTCCAATGACCGAATACTAATTAGTAATGGACGAATACTCATTACATAAAACCAATTCACGCTGACACAACAATATAACCCATTGATTTTTTAATACTTATGAAATAATATAAAAATCTCTCATCAGCCTAACAATATTTTGGTACTTGTGCTATACAGAAAATTAGTGCAATTTTGAATTATCATTTTAAACACAAATAAACTAACGATGAAGACTAAATTATTTTTTCTTGCCATTTGTTCAGCCTGTATGTTCACTGCATTTGCCCAATGGGGTACTATCGGCGACCGTATCCTGGATAACATGAGTCGCAAAGCACAAAATAAAGTAGAGAATGAAGTTGACCAAGCTGCAGAAAAATCTTACAATAAAGCAAAAGAAGGGGTGAAAGAGGATGTAAAGAACAGCAGTAAAAATAAAAACACAAAAACCAAGACTTCGAATGAAACATCTGACGATAATGCAAGTTCAGATGATGACAATTCATCTTCTTCCAAAACAAGCAGTAAGACTAGTAATACCAACAGCTCTTTGAAAGCTTACGGGAAATTTGATTTCGTACCCGGGGAAAAAGTTATAGCTATTGAAGACTTTTCGCAAGATGCGATAGGCGATTTTCCTGCAAAGTGGAATACGAACGGCACCGGCGAATTAGTTACCATTGACGGACAACAGGGCAAATGGCTGAAATTCGGACCGGAAAGTGTAATCTATCCTGAATTTGTTACCAATTTACCGGAAAATTTTACAGTAGAATTTTATGTGGCTTGTACGCAACCTTACAGTTTTTATTCTTCTGCCTTTAATTTCTTTTTTGCACCTTTAGCTAATCCTGCAAAAAATTATATTAACTGGAAGCAATACGGCTCCAATAAAAATAATGGTGTGTTAATTGCAATACATCCTGAAGCTGCAGGCGGAGCACAAGGTCAGAAATTTTTAAATACCTATGATGAAAGCGGGCAAGAAATTATCAGAAATCAGTCAGACTTTCCGGACTTTTATCATAAAAATGGTAAAAATGTAGTTAAGGTTTCAATATGGCGGCAGAAACAAAGACTACGTGTGTATGTAAATGAAACCAAAATTTGGGATATTCCAAAGGCATTCAATGCCACAGCAAAATATAATTTTATGGGATTCCGTACGGATGGCTATCACAATGAAGAAAATGCTTATTTTCTGAGCAATATAAGAGTAGCAGTTGGTGCACCGGATACACGTCATAAATTTTTGGAGTTGGGAAAATATTCTACTACCGGAATAAAATTTGACGTGAACAGTGCAACCATTAAAGGCGAATCTTATGGAACATTAAAAGACTTCGCAGCTGTAATGACAGAAAACCCGGATGTGAAAGTAAAAATAATAGGACATACTGACAGTGATGGTGATGATGCTAAAAACATGGAACTGTCTAAGAAAAGAGCAGAAGCTGTAAAAAGTGCGTTGAATAAAGAATTTGGTATTGATAACAGCCGCATGGAAACAGAAGGCAAAGGCGAAACCCAACCTGTAGATAATAATACAACGCCAGAAGGTAAAGCCAATAACAGAAGAGTAGAATTTATTAAATTATAAATATATTAAATATGAACAACTATTTAAAAACGCTATGCATTGTTTTTGTAATAATGACTATTTCTTGTAAAAAAGAGGATAACTCGGGGAACACTCCTGTTGATTATTCAAAATTTCGCGTAAAACAACAAATACATGATGGTACACTTCAAACTTATTCTGATACCACGACCTACTACTATTCGGGGGATGATATACAAACTAGACAAAACCGCAGTAACAACCCAACTTATTTTTATACTACCAACTATGTAAAAGTGGGCAGTCAGTATAATTATAGTACAATTTACGGATTAAATAATACACATGAAGGCTTTCTGAAAGTAAATGCAATGGGATATATAGACACCAGCCGTGTTACGGTGATTTCTTCCGGTGTCTATAATAATCGTTCTAAGTATTATTACAATGCCGCCGGTTATCCAATTCGTGAAATTAATAATTATAATACCTATGAAAGTGATATTAAGCGTTATTACAACAGTTCGAATGATTATTCCTATCAGATTTATGATTTCACGCATTTTACAAATCCGGCATTATCTTATAAAGATTCTAGCGTCTACGAATTTTATACCGATAAAGATTTTTTAGTGAATTATGATATTGTATTGCCTTATGGCATGCATACCGCACATTTGCTCAAAAAGAAAAGTAATTACAGACTGACATCCGGTGGTGCACTAGTATCAACCAGAGAATATTTTTATGAATTAGATGCCATTGGACTTGTGAAGAAACTAATTGTCAATGTGTACAATCAGCCGGGCAATGTATTGAATTATTCAGATACAACAACCTATTCCTATATTCAAAACTGATACAAAAATCATGAAATCATTTTATGCAATAGTCTGCTTAGTAATTTCATGTATTGCCATATTTGCATGTGACCCGACTTCGCCTGCTCCAATAATAAATTATAAAATCAAATACCTGACTGTTTTGCTTAATGCTGATACGGTAAATTATACTTTTAATTACAGTGCCAACTCATTAACAAGCGTAACCCGAGATGGGCATGCTTATGCTGAACTAGTTAACAATGGCAGTCATACCAGTGTGATTATGAACTATAATTTTTATCCGGACACATTTTTAGTTTCATTTAATGCTGAACATTATATTGACTCCGTACGACAGTTGAATGGTTCCGATTATCGGAAATACTACAGAAACAGTGCTAATTGTATTGATTCCTGTCGTTATACAGAGTCAAATCATCCTCTGTTTTATAACCACTTTAGCTACTCCGGAAACCAGCCGATATTTTATCGGCATTCAAACAATTATAGCTGTGGTTTTTACAATAATTGCACACAAGAAAATATTGATACTGTACTTTACACTACATATACCAATCAAACAAATTTACCGGAGCAGTTTACTACTTTACCCATTAGCGAGGGACTTAGTATGGTGGACTTAAATCCTGTTTTTCTTGTTCAGCAAAACGGCGTTTTTCCTTATAAACCTCATGTAAACTTAGTTTCAGGATTATTGACGCATTATTCAATCTTTATTTCCCAATATCCGCCCAAAC
>CAZPBT010000250.1:0-4103 GCA_964584555.1 uncultured Chitinophagales bacterium | reverse complement strand
CCGAAGTAATCGTCTTTTCTGCTTTTTTATATAAAGAATCAAAAAGTCTTTGCATATTCCTGTATTCAATTAACTCAATCTTTTCTTATAATCTTCGTAGCCGTATGTTTCCAATAACTCAAAGCTGTCATCTGTTTTCCAAATGCCGATATCAGGAAGATTAATGCCGTTAAAGGTAGTAGTTTTTACCATTGTATAATGTATCATGTCATCAAACACAATCCTGTCCCCTACTTTAAGCTCCTTATCAAATTTCCATGTACCCATTACATCACCCGCTAAACAGCTCATTCCGCCTAAATTATATTCAAACTTGCCATTTTCTGTTTCACCAAGTACTTTAGGCTGATAGGGCATTTCCAAGCAGTCCGGCATATGGCAAGTAAATGAAATATCGAGCATCGCAGTCGGTATTTTCCCATTTGGAACTATATCTATTATAGTTGATACCAAATATCCGGTTTGCCACCCAATGGCGCTTCCCGGTTCTAAAATAATATCTTGTAAATGTGGATATTTTGCCTTGAAATCCTTCAACACACGGATACCATGTGCAATATCATATTCTCTGTGAGTGATAAGATGTCCACCACCCATATTTATCCATTTCGCTTGCAGAATATACTTATGATATTTTTTAGAAAAAGCATCCAGCAAACGCTCCAGTGTATACGAATTATTTTCACACATGGCATGAAAATGCAAGCCTTCTATACCATCCGGTAAAGAATCACCTAATTGTTCCAAAGGTATACCCAAGCGAGAACTTGGGGATGCCGGATTATATAAATCTGTTTTTATTTCTGAATAGCCCGGATTTACACGAATTCCATAGCTGATATCCGGTCTCATTTCAGCTCGATATTGCTCTAGTTGAGATAAAGAATTGAATGTGATATGACTGGATATCTTCTGAATGGCATCAAATTCTTTAGGCAGATACACCGGGCAATAGGTATGAGCTTTCAGCTCCATTTTTTCATGTACCAGCATGGCTTCATGCAACGAGCTTGCCGTGGCACCATGCAAGTATTGTCTGACTAATGGAAACACTGCATGAAAGGAAAATCCTTTCAAAGCGCAAATAATGTGTACACCTGCATCTTGCTGAAATGTTTGTAGCTTGCGTAAATTGTTCAATAATAAGTCTTCAGACAAGACATAACAAGGAGATGGAATTTTTTGAAAATCGATGGACATAGCTGGCTGTAAATTAGACATATTTCTGCTTCACAACAAAAATATTTTCTAAAAAAAATGCGTATTGACTACTTTTTTACTGCTAACTCACAAACGCGACTTCTTGATACTATTTTACTTGAATATTATTTTGCATAAATCTGTTAGAGCTTTCTCTTAAGACAGAAATAAAGTTTGCATCAAGTATTTTTTCAGCATGTTTTGATTCAGAAATCAGTATACTTAGCCAACTTCTGCTATTATTCAGTCTGTCATAACTACATAATTGTTTTAATAATTGATTTTTAAAAACATAAAATTGTGACAATCATTTTCATTTTACATAGTAGCTCTCTTTTGCGAATTTTGTATATTTAGCCATGGCAAAAATATGGCAAAAAAAAGCTTCCGGCACGAATGAACTCAGCCGGAAAGTAGAAAAATTTACGGTAGGCAACGATAGAGAAGCCGACTTGAAACTGGCAAGATATGATGTATTAGGTTCGCTGGCACATTGCAAAATGTTATACGATATCAAATTGCTTACTAAAACGGAATACCAAGCCATTAAAAAAACATTACAAGCCATTTACCACGAAATCACTGAAGGAGATTTTAGTATTTCGGAAACATGCGAAGACATCCACTCAGAAATAGAATTCAGGCTTACACAGCAATTAGGTGATGTCGGGAAAAAAATACATTCTGGCAGAAGCCGGAATGATCAGGTTTTATTAGACTTAAAATTGTATTCGAGAGATGCCCTGATGCAGATTGCACTTGAGACCATTACTTTATTCAATACACTTTGCGAACTCAGCGAAAAGCACAAAAATAATTTAATGCCCGGCTATACACACTTACAGTTGGCTATGCCATCGTCATTTGGGCTTTGGTTTGGAGCTTATGCCGAAAGTTTAGTGGATGATGTACAACAGCTATATTCCGCCTTTTTGCTTTGCAATAAAAATCCGTTGGGCTCGGGCGCAGGTTATGGTGGTTCATTTCCGCTAAAAAGAAAAACGACTACTGCCTTATTAGGCTTTCAAGAACTGAATTATAATTCCGTTTATGCCCAAATGAACAGAGGCAAAATGGAAAAAACCATACTGACAGCTATTGCTGCAATAGCTGCTACTTTAAGCAAACTGGCAATGGATTGCTGTTTATTTATGAATCAGCATTTTGCATTTATTTCATTTCCCGATGAACTTACCACCGGCTCATCCATCATGCCGCATAAAAAGAATCCGGATGTATGGGAGCTGATACGTGCACGGTGCAATAAATTACAGACTTTACCCAATCAAGTGCAAACGATTATCAACAATCTGCCTTCAGGATATCATCGCGATCTTCAAATCTTAAAAACTGACTACTTAGCGGCATTTGATGAAATAACGGAATGCCTTGATATGACCAATTTTATGCTCAGTCATATTCAGGTAAGCAAAAACATTTTGAATGACAAATTCTACAATTATTTGTTTACGGTAGAAACGGTGAATGAACTGGTACTAAAGGGAATGTCATTCAGAGATGCTTATATTAAGGTAGGTTTGGATGTGGAACAAGGTAAATTCAAACCCAAAAGAAAATTAAACCATACGCACGAAGGCAGTATCGGCAACCTGAATACAATGGAAATAAAAGCGATGATGAAAACGACCTTTGCACAATTTCCACTATTTGAGATTGAGGAAAAATTCAACAGTCTTTTGAGCTAATACATAAGAAATTATTCTACCTCCCCCTGCCCCCTCCTTTTCTAAGGAGGGGGAATTAAAGGGGGTGGTTATTATTACTAATAAACCTGAATCAAGTAATATCATTTACTTTTTATACACCATTTCGATATGGGGAATATCGTCTTCTAAATAGGGTTCGCTGATTTTTACAAATCCGAAATCTTCATAAAACTTTTGCAAGTAGGCTTGTGCCGATATTTTTATATCTTGATTCGGGAATAATTCTCCCATTACCTCCATCGTTTTTTGCATGACTTTTCTTCCCATGCCTTCATTTCGCCATTTTGATGATGACACCACACGACCAATGGAAACGAAATCACGGTAAGAAATACCCTCAGGGACAATACGTGTGTATGCCGCTAATTCTTCATTCACATACAACAAAACATGATAACAATAAATGTCTTTGCCATCAATATCTTTGTACAAGCAATTTTGTTCGAGTTGAAAAACTTCTTCTCTAAGTTGTAATAGGGCATATACTTCTTTTGACGACAACTCGTCAAAATGTTTTACAATAAAATGTATAGTTGCATTATTCGCCAAAATATTCAGCTGTAATATGTTCGGTCTCCTGAATTTTAACAGCATGCAGCATGCATCCTTTTTCAGTAAGTATGGGATGCAATTCATTCCAGATTGCCACAACTATAGTCTCACAAGTAGGTTGTGCATTTTTGGGCAAGAAATTATCATCCAAATTCAAATTTGTATGGTCTAATCTGAGGATAATTTTTTCTTTGATAATTTTACCAAGTTCTTTCACATTAATCACAAATCCAGTTTCGGGATTAGGAATGCCTTTTACCGTTACAAATAAATTAAAATTATGCCCATGCCAGTTTTTATTGGCACATTTTCCGAATACTTCAAAATTTTGCTCATCAGACCAATGCTCGTTATATAAACGATGTGCGGCATTGAAGGTCTCTTTTCTGGTCAGGTAAATCACCCTGCAAAGATAGACATCTTACTAACTATCCCATAAACTGGCTGCTATTCTTAATAAAAATTTTAATTTTGCACATGCGTATTACATTAGTTGCTGCCACGCAAATGGAAGTTCAGCCATTGCTGGATTTTTTTGCTGCCGAAAAAACGGAAAAATCAGATTTGTGGAAAGCGGATAATAGCCTGCATATTTTGATAACGGGAATGGGCATGCTCAATACT
>CAZPBT010000249.1:0-4135 GCA_964584555.1 uncultured Chitinophagales bacterium | reverse complement strand
GAGGAAATGCTGGCGGTGCAGGTTCATCTGCCAAAAAGTCTAATTCTAAATCCAACACACCCGTTCTTGACAATTTTGGAAGAGATATTACCCGATTAGCGGAAGAAAATAAACTCGACCCTATCGTGGGCAGGGAAATGGAAATAGAGCGTGTTTCACAGATTTTATCCCGACGCAAAAAAAACAACCCAATTCTAATTGGCGAGCCCGGTGTTGGTAAGTCAGCCATTGTGGAAGGCTTGGCCTTGCGTATTGTGCAACGTAAAGTGAGCCGTGTGCTATTTAATAAGCGAGTAGTTTCCTTAGATTTGGCGGCTCTCGTTGCCGGCACCAAATACCGTGGTCAGTTTGAAGAACGTATCAAAGCGATAATGACAGAATTGGAAAAAAACAGAGATGTCATTTTATTTATTGATGAAATACACACCATTGTAGGTGCAGGCGGTGCAACAGGCTCATTAGATGCATCCAATATCTTCAAACCTGCTTTAGCCCGCGGAGAATTACAATGTATCGGTGCATCAACTTTAGATGAATATCGTCAGTATATTGAAAAAGACGGAGCATTAGACAGACGTTTTCAGAAAGTAATTGTTGACCCACCAACTCCCGAAGAAACCTTAATCATCTTAAGTAACTTGAAGCCTCGCTATGAAGAATACCATAGTGTAGAATATAGTGAAGAAGCACTGAAGGCTTGTGTACAAATGAGTACGCGCTATATCACCGACCGCTTTTTGCCGGATAAGGCCATTGACGTGATGGACGAAGTTGGTGCACGGGTGCATTTGAAAAACATACATGTTCCTGAAAACATCACGCACCTTGAAGAAGAAATCGAGAAAATAAAAGAAGAGAAAAATCAGGTAGTAAAAAACCAGCGTTACGAAGAAGCCGCACGTTTGCGCGATTCTGAAAAGAAATTGCAAGAGCAACTGGAACAGGCTAAAGTACAATGGGAGGAAGATGCGAAGACGAAACGTTTCCCTGTAGGCGAAGAAGATATTGCAGAAGTAGTAGCGATGATGACAGGCATTCCGGTAAAACGTGTTGCTCAAAGTGAAAGCAAAAAACTGGTGGAGATGGCTAAAGACTTGGGCAAACAAGTTATTGGTCAAAGTGAGGCCGTAGAAAAAATTACCAAAGCAATACAACGCAACAGAGTGGGTCTAAAAGACCCGAAAAAACCAATAGGAACTTTCATTTTTTTAGGTCCTACCGGTGTAGGTAAAACCGAATTAGCCCGTGCCTTATCTCGCTATATGTTTGATACGGAAGATTCTTTAATCCGCATTGATATGAGTGAGTATATGGAGAAATTTTCCGTATCTCGTTTGATAGGTGCACCTCCGGGATATGTAGGCTATGAAGAGGGCGGACAATTAACAGAAAGAGTACGCCGCAAACCATATTCTGTCATCCTGTTAGACGAAATAGAAAAAGCACATCCGGATGTATACAATATCTTATTGCAAGTGCTGGATGATGGACAGCTGACTGACGGTTTAGGAAGAAAAGTGGATTTCAAAAATACCATCATCATCATGACCTCAAATATTGGTGTTCGTCAATTGAAAGATTTCGGTACAGGTGTCGGATTTGCCACATCAGCAATTAAAGATAACCAAGATAATATTGAGAAAGGAGTAATTCAAAAAGCATTACAAAAAACTTTCTCCCCGGAATTTTTGAATCGTATTGATGATGTAGTTATCTTTAATAGTTTAGGTAAAGAAGAGATTTTCAAAATTATTGATATAGTGCTGGCTGGTGTGTATAAGCGATTAGAAAATTTAGGATTCCAAATAGAGTTGAGTGATGCTGCTAAAGGTTTCTTGAGCGAGAAAGGCTACGATCCGCAGTTTGGTGCACGTCCTCTGCATAGAGCCATTCAAAAATACGTAGAAGATCCGCTGGCGGAAGAAATACTGAACAGTGGCGTGCAGGAAGGGGATTTAATTGTAGTAGATACGAATCCGGACGATAAAGAGAAACTGAAATTTGAGATTAGAAGAAAAGCTAAACCTAAAAAAGCTAAAGAAGAACAGAATTAATTATTCACCTATAAAAACAACACATTATGACACCGGAAGAAGAAAAAGGATTTTTTGACAAGCTAAAAGACACGGCTTCTGAAAAATTAGAGCAATTAAAAGAAACAGCAGAAGAGTTGAAAGACAAAGCTGCTGAAAAATTGGAAGACCTGAAAGAAGGTGCTGAAGATTTGAAAGAGCAAGCTGAAGGCAAATTTAATGAGCTTAAAGACAAAGCAACAGATGCATTTGATGATTTGACACAGAAGAAAGATGGTGAATCTGAAAGTGCTGAAACAAAAGCAGAATAAGTTTGGCTAGAAAAAGAAAAGCGGGGCGCTATGCGCCCCGCTTTTCTTTTTACAAACGTATTCTTGCAAATTCCAAAATATATTGAGTTATTTTTTACTGAACTTAGCCTGTATGGCTTTATAAAACAACGGAATCACTGAAACAAAAACAATACCGATAATGAACTTTTCTAAATGTTGTTCAACAAACGGAACGGTGCCTAAGAAATAACCTATTATGGTAACACTGCTCACCCACAATATACCGCCCACAACATCATAAGGTAGAAAAGTTTTGTAGTTCATCTCACTGAAGCCCGAAACAAAAGGCACTACCGTGCGTGCAATGGGTACAAAACGGGCTAAAATTATGGTCTTGGTTCCTTGTTTTTCAAAAAAAGCATGTGCATCATCCAGCCATTGCTGTTTGACCAAGGGCTTGCCCCTGAATTGCAATTTCAATACCTGCTCGTGAAAAAACCTACCCACAAAATAGTTGACATTATCCCCCAAAATTGCCGCAAAAATAAGTAACGGAATCAGATAATAAATTTTGAGTCCTGTACCGCTGGCGCAAAGCATACCAGCTGTAAACAATAAAGAATCGCCGGGCAAAAACGGCATAATCACTAAGCCTGTTTCTATAAATATAATGGCAAATACAATTACATAAAAATAAGTACCATATTGCTGAAATAAATGCAATAATACTTCCTTAGTATTGGTGAGTAGTTCGAGTAAAAAATGTATAAATTCCATAAATCTTAATTACGTGCAAAATACACTTTTTTTATGAAGTACAATTTATTTTGAATTAAAATATATCTATTAAATTATATAAAATGGGATTTTATTTTATACTTTGCGTTCGCCAATTTGTTGCCGCCACATGGCATAGTACAAACCTTTTTGTTCTATTAATTCATAGTGTTTCCCGGTTTCAATAATCTTTCCTTTTTCTAATACATAAATGCGGTCGGCATGCATAATTGTTGACAAACGATGGGCAATCATCACGGTGATATGCTCTTTTTCTGCAGTGATGCTTTTTATGGTAGAAGTAATTTCCTCTTCGGTTAATGAATCTAAAGCAGAAGTGGCTTCATCAAAAACCAATAAGTTCGGATGTCTCAGCAAAGCGCGAGCTACAGATAAACGCTGTTTTTCTCCGCCGGATATTTTCATGCCGCCTTCACCGATTACCGAATCAATTCCTTTATCACTTCGAGCCAGTAAGCTCTGACATGATGCTTTGTTAAGCGCATCGATGATATCTGCATCGCTTGCATCCGGCTGCACAAACAACATATTTTCTTTTATTGTGCCGGCAAATAATTGTGTTTCTTGTGTAACAAACCCAATTTGTTTGCGCAATTCATCAATATCTATTTTGCCGGAGTCGATATTATTATAAAGAATATGCCCGACTTGAGGCTGATACAAGCCCACTAACAATTTTACCAGTGTTGTTTTTCCGGAACCCGATGGCCCGACAAATGCAATGGAATCACCTTTTTTTACAGAAAAATTAATATCTTCTACTGCTTTAGTTTTTGAAGATTTATGCTGAAACGATACGTCCTGAAAGGCCAGTGTTTGTATGGCGTGCAAATGTTCGGGATGCTTTGGTTTGGTTTCGATAGGCGTGGATAACAGCTTATCAAAATTGTGCAGTGATGCCTGAGCTTCGCGATAACTAAGGATGACATTGCCCATTTCCTGCAAAGGGTTGAAAATAAAAAAGGAGTATATCTGTAAAGTATAAAGCTGTCCTACATTCAATTGGTCTTTAAATATCAGATACATCAATAA
>CAZPBT010000248.1:0-4168 GCA_964584555.1 uncultured Chitinophagales bacterium | reverse complement strand
ATGAACGTAGCAGTAACACATTACGCCAATTACAATTGGTTATTCAACATTATCTCAATAGATTAATAATTGAATCAGCAATCGTATCTGCATTGAACAGTGTGGGTTTGTATATTATCGGAATGAAATTTGCCATACTTTTTGGTATAATCGGCGGTTTGCTGAATATCATACCATACGTAGGCGGAATGATTGCCGTAGTTTTAATGATGACAGTAGCACTTGCCACCTTATCTGCTAAGGCGGCACTATGGGTGTTGGTGTGGTTTATTATTGTCCAGTTTATTGACAATAATGTATTAATGCACTATATCGTGTCGTCAAAAGTAAAAATAAATGCACTTGCGTCCATTATTGCAGTACTGGCAGGGGGCGCATTGTGCGGTATAGGTGGTATGTTCTTAGCTATTCCTGCTGTTGCTTTTTTCAAAATTATTTTCGACCATATTGATACTTTAAAACCCTATGGAGTGTTATTGGGCGACGACATGCCATCTCAGAACATCTCATTCTTCAGGAGCAGGAAAAATGATTATTAAGTACACGCACATTTATAAATAAAAAAGAATTAGAATTAAACCGAAAGATTACAAAACTGGCGCTTGAAGTCAGGAAAGATTTTCAGTAATTACATAACAAGACGGAGGAAATGCCAATAACAATAATTGATACGTTGGCCGAAACCGCAAAATCAACGCCTCTCGAAGCCTGTCTTGATTCATTAAAAGACTACTTGAAGCATCCCGTTAGGATGCATTTTTTATGACTATCTATAATCCTGAAAATTGTCCAGATACCAAGCTTTAAAATTTGCAATAAGAAAATGCACCATAGGGGTGCATTATAATTGGAAAATAAGAACGTGAATTTCCGGCTTATTTTAATAATTTGATTTCAATGTTATTGCATGCGGCATTGTAACTAAACTTACAATTATTAAAATTAGGCGCTTTCATCATCGGTTTAAAATTATTGGAGAAAGCATAAGGCTCTTTGGGTATTCCCAATGCGTTTTTATTAATTTTTCCATTGCCGTCCAAATCCTGAAACAAAGCAATTCCGTATGTTCCGTATTTAAGATCGTTTAACTTAGCATTCAATACCCCATTTTTAGGTTTCAGGTAATAAACTTTATATTGATCATTAATGTCTAAAAATTTGTTTCCGGGTGTGTAAACACCGACTACTACAGTAGCAGATGGCGAAACCAAATTGGTAACCTTTATCAAAAGTGGTTTTTTGGACGTTGAACTGTTGCTTGTCTTCGCCGTTTCTCCTGCAAAGGTAAGACTGCTCATAGCAATAGACAACATCGTACATATTGCCATTAACTTTCTGGTGAATATCAAAAAATGTTTTTTCATAAAATGTTATTTTAATGCAAATATGTTATAACTTCTTCAATTTTTATTTCACTATTCATATCAAATTTTACAAGACTTTTATATGGCGTGTTATTTTATGCATTAAATAATTTCGTAACGGATTGTCACTTATTTTCCTTAACTTTAATTTTTATTGCCATGAATATTTTTGTAAAATTTGACCTAACCTATGCCTGTAAAATGATTCTAAAAGACCAATTGGAGAAAATTGGCATAGAATATCAGATAATTAGCTTGAATGAAGTAGAATTTACTCAAAATCTTACAGACCAACAACGGGAACAATTAAAGGATGCATTTGAACATTATGGCATTGAGATTATCGATAATCAAAAAACCGCCTTAGTACAAAAAATAAAAGATACAATTGTGGAAATGATATGGAAAGACGATAATATGCCTAATGTCACCACATCCACTTATCTTGCAGATAAGCTACATCACAGTTATGGCTATCTGTCAAATTTATTCTCCGAAGTAACTTATACGACAATAGAAAACTTTATCATCATTCAGAAAATTGAACGCGCCAAACAAATGCTTTTAAGCGAGAAATATACACTCACCGAAATTTCTTATGAGTTAAACTACAGTAGTGTGGCACATTTATCCAATCAGTTCAAAAAAACGACAGGCCTCACTCCTTCGTCATTTCAGCGGATAATAAAAAGGAGAAAAGAATTACAATAATCTAAATAATATAAAATGAATACCAAACCACTAAGCATATTACTGGCCGACGACGATGAAGACGATCGGTTGTTCTTTAAAGATGCTTTAGAAGAGTGCAGGGTTAAAACAATGGTTGAAACGGTGAATGATGGTATCGAATTAATGAATCTTCTTCTGGAAGAAAGCACGGTTTTGCCCCATATTCTATTTTTAGACTTGAACATGCCTCGTAAAAACGGCATTGAATGCTTAGAAGATATACGAAAGTCTGACAGACTAAAGCATATTACAGTTGCCATCTATTCTACCTCCGGAGCTGAACGCGATATAGAAGATACTTTTGTAAAGGGTGCAAATGTATATATCAGAAAACCAAACGATTTTAACGAATTGCGAAATGTACTCGAAAATGTGCTGAGTACCAAGTGGCAGTTTCACACGTCCGGACTAAATAAAGATACTTTTTTGCTCAATGTATAAATTGATCTGCAATGAAAACACTGATGAGTAAAAAAGTTTCAAAAATATATTCCATCGTGTTTGTCTCGGCAATTTTTATTTTATTATTCATTACGGCACTTACTTACAATCAAATTAAATCGATGAATGATGCAGAGCAGCTGATCGTTCATACATACAAGGTGAAACTGACCTTAGCTCAACTTTCCAATAATCTTAGGAGTGCTGAAACCAACCAAAGGGGGTATATTATAACCAGAGATAGTTCCTATTTGAATACCTATCATATTTACAAATTAAAAACAGATAGTCTTGTTACTGCCTTGTTGTCTTTAACCAAAGACAATAAGGAGCAGACGGAAAAATTAAATAAGATACGGCTGTTGGTTAAAAGGCGGTATCAGTTTTTAGAAGAAACGCTGATTTTGAGCAACCGAGCTCATTACAGAAGTGGAATATCAGACTCCGTTAAATCTAATATGCTGATGGGATCGAATGTGATGAATCTGCTGAAAGATGAAGAAACCAATTTTATCAGCACCGAAAATCAGTTACTGATAGACAGAGAGAATACGAGCAAAACAAAAAGAATTATTGCTCCTTTATTTATTTTTCTTATTGTATTGTTCTCACTCGGCGTATTTGTGGCTGCTTATTTCAGAATTGATAAAGATGTGCAAAGACTTAAGGTGTTAACATATGACTTATTATTAAAAGACATATCCCACAATCAAGCCGAGGAAGTAGCTAAGTTAGGAAACTGGCAATATGATGTGAATAATGATATCTTTTCGGTTTCTGATAATTATTATTCGATGATAGGTGCCGTGAAGGGCGAATATAATGCCACTATTGCAAATTATATGATCAGCATACATCCTGATGATTTGCCTTATGTAGAAGAAAATGCGCACAGATGTTTGGGCGGCGAAGAAAGTTTTGAGTTGAGATACCGGTTTTATCTCAAGGATACACATGAGCTGCGCCATTTTAGAACGGTAAGCCGTTCGGTAAGAAATTCCAATGGCATACCGGTCACCTTGGGCATAAATCAAGATATTACAGATTCAGTAATGAATATACAAATGCTCGAAAAGCAGAATCAGGAGTTATTGAATGCCAACTATGAACTTTCTTCTTTTAATTATGTAGCCAGTCATGATTTGCAAGAACCGCTGCGTAAAATACAGATGTTTATTTCACGCATCACCGGAGACAGGGATAATCAGCTTTCAGACAAGTCACTTGATTTTCTTAAAAAGACACAAGACTCAGCCAATAGGATGCAAATCTTAATAAATGATTTATTGCAATATTCCAGAATTTCCAGGAGCGAACACCACTTTGAGTCCATCCATTTAAACCAAATCATAACAGACGCATGGTCGAATTTGGCTGCAATGGTCGAACAAAAAAATGCCCTTATTCATGCCGATGATTTACCTGATATTTCTGGCATTTCTTTCCAAATCAGTCAGTTGTTTTTTAATTTAATCGGCAATTCGCTGAAATATACCGATGGAAGCCGAGTGCCTGAAATTCATATCAGTTCTACTGTAGTAAATGGTGCCTCCATTCCGTTTTCATCTGCTTCAGCCGATAAAAATTATTTGCGGATTAGCGTTCTTGATAATGGCATCGGCTTTGAGCAA
>CAZPBT010000247.1:0-4203 GCA_964584555.1 uncultured Chitinophagales bacterium | reverse complement strand
CTCACACAATTTCATAATCATGCGTTAAAGTTGCGGTTTTATTCAGCATATGGGTAACACTGCAGTACTTTTCCATTGATAAATTGATGGCTCGCTCTACATTCTCTTTTTTTAAATCGCCTTCAAAAATATAATGTACATGGATCTTCGTAAATACCATCGGGTGTTCAGTTGCCCGCTCTGCCCGAACAATTACCTTGTAAGCTTTTACCTGTTCACGCATTTTCTCCAGCATAGACAGAACATCCATACTCGTGCAACCACCCAATCCCATCAATATTAACTGCATGGGCCTTGCTCCCAGATTTTCACCGCCTATATCCGGTGAACCATCCATTTGTACTACAATGCCCTGTTCATTTGTCGCCGCTAAATGAACTTTGCTGTTTACCCGATTTATTTCAATTTCCATGTGCTAAATATAGAAAATAGTTAACTTTCCGGCATACATTAATCTTGCTTTAGGTATATTTACTTTAAAGTTTAAAGGATGTTTTGGGATAACAATAAGAAACAGGAAAACAAAGAAATGACAAAATACAAATTTAAAGAGTTACTGATTTATTCATCAGATGAATGGATGGCACGTTCGGCAAAAAAATACAGAACCGTTTTTGATAAAGCAGAAACAACCTATATCCGTTGTGAACTGGCATTCTACAATAAATTGTTTGATGAAGAAGATTGGCAGTGTAAGGTGACATTAAAAGCATTTGACATCACCGGAGGTAAGCGCGAACAATTATGCAGTCTGGATAAAGAAGTGCCTGTTTTAAAAGACGAAAATATCGTACAAGTACGTGACGGCTGGGGCAATAAAGAGTTGGGTGCATACTGGATGAAAGGCGAATATGTATGGGAAGCTTATTTAGATGATGCTTTGATAGGGTCAAAGAATTTTTTTGTAAACAATGTAGGCTTGGTTACCCCTCATCATAATCCCTATTTTGAAGTCGACCATATTGCTATTTATAATGCCGATGCAGACGGCTGGAAACTGGAGCCCAATCAAAGGGTGTACTACAAAGAAATATCGAAAAATGACACCAAATATTTGTGGGCGGAAGTGAAAATTAAGAACACCACTAATCTCGACTGGAATTATGAGCTCTTTTTAAATTATTATGATGATGCCGGACAGCATAAGGCAATCATTCCGCGTGTCGGCAAGATTGAAGCAGGCAAACTCGACTGGTCTTACACATTTGACATAGGTTGGGGTACAGACGACGGAGGCTCTTGGAAAGATGACAAATACAGCATAGAGCTTGTTTTTATGGATTGCCTGGTGGCCGCAACTACATTTAACTGTGGTGATGCATTTGTGGAAGGGCAACTCGAGTTAATAGACCCGGCAATGGCTACTTCACTTATTGTTGACGAAAATACAGAGGATAAAGAAGATAAACGTACACTGGAAGACCTGCTTGCTGAACTGGATAAACTGGTGGGTCTTCAAAATGTAAAACAACATATTCATGATCAGATTACGCTGATTAATTTTAATAAACTGCGGAAAGAACAGGGCTTAGAAGATGAAAATAAGTTTTCTCTTCACTCGGTCGCTATTGGCAATCCGGGTACGGGCAAAACTACGGTTATGCGTCTTTTAGGCAAGATATATCATAAGCTGGGAATGCTTTCTAAGGGACATGTACACGAAGTAGACCGTGTTGACCTGGTAGGCGAATACATTGGGCAAACAGCACCTAAAGTACAAAAATGCATTGATGAAGCCCGAGGCGGTATTTTGTTTATTGATGAAGCGTATGCCTTGTCGAGGGCTGGCGAAGACAGTAAGGATTATGGCAAAGAAGTGATAGAAATTCTGATTAAGGAAATGAGTGACGGGCCGGGTGATATTGCCATTTTTGTAGCAGGCTATCCGAAAGAAATGCGCACTTTTTTAGAGTCGAATCCGGGCTTAAAATCCCGCTTCAGCAATTATTTTACTTTTGAAGATTACTTGCCTGATGAGCTTCAGGAAATCGCTTACATAATTGCCGAAAGAAATAAACTCACCATTGCAGAAGATGCTAAGTTGACTTTGAAAGACGGACTTACAGAAGCATTCCGCAGCCGTGATAAAAGTTTTGGTAATGCTCGTTATGTAGAAGGCGCAATTAACAGTGCTAAGAAAAATATGGCCTTGCGGCTAATGCAATTGCCTGATCAGAAATCCTTAGACAAAGAAACAATCTCAACCATTACACAGACAGATATTGCCAAAGTATTTCAGGAAAACAAAAGGAAACAACTGAAGCTGGAGGTAGACAAAGAAGATTTATTTCTGGCTCTGGATGAACTCAACACACTGGTAGGTTTGCAAAATGTAAAACAGGAAATTGACGAACTGATAAGGCTGATAAAATATTATAACGACATCGGCAAAGATGTATTGAATAAATTTTCACTGCACAGCGTATTTTTGGGCAACCCGGGTACGGGCAAAACAACAGTCGCCCGTATATTCGGAAAAATATTTAAGGCACTCGGCATCTTAGAACGCGGACATCTGGTAGAGGTAGATAAAGAGGCCTTGGTGGCGGGCTATGTCGGGCAGACTGCAATTAAAACGAATGCAAAAATCGAAGAAGCAATCGGTGGTGTGCTGTTTATTGATGAAGCGTATTCACTTACTAACTCCGGTAATAATGGTTTTGGCAATGAAGCCGTGGAAACTTTGCTGAAAAGAATGGAAGATTTGCGCGGACAGTTTATTGTAATAGCAGCAGGATATACAGACAATATGAATGATTTCTTGCAAGCCAATCCGGGATTAAATTCCAGATTTGACAAAAAATATCTTTTTGAAGATTATAAACCGGAAGAGATGATGCAAATAGCAGATACATTTTTGAAACCTGAAGATTTGGTATTGAATGCAGAGGCAAATGAACATCTCTTACGTTATTTTACGGAACTCTACGAACACCGCGACAAATTTTTTGGCAATGGCAGAACCGTAAGACAAACCATACTGGAAGCCATAAAAAATCAACATTTGCGGATGTCAAATATACCTGCGGCACAGCGCAATATGCAAGATTTACAGACAATAACTATCGATGATGTAAATGAATTTAAGTATAATGACGATTTAAGAATAAACAAACCAATTGGTTTCCGATTAAATCAAAGCTAGAAAGAATAATATGATACATGCAGATTCCATTTCAACACTTAATGGCGCAGAAGCAGTACGCTTCCGACCTAAATTGTATTTTGAGGATTGTTTTAATTCCAATTCATTAAGCTCTCTTCCTGTAGAAGCACTATGTCATGCATTAGATGAGTATGTGGATGCAAAATGTACAAAAATTGAAATCTTTCTTTATCAAAATAACAGAACGGTAATCTCGTACAATGCAGATATGAGCCTGGCAATTAATGATGAAGGAATAACCTTGGCAGAACGAATACTTACACAAATATTTGCTTGTAAGAACGAGAAGAAACATTTGGAAGTCGGACAGAAGTTTTGTAAAGTTGGTATTGCTACGCTAAATTTTGTTTCCGAAAGTTTTACATTACGTACAGCTAATTTGGAGCAAGAAGCATATTTCCATTTTAATAAAGGAATTTTAAAAGAAAAAGTAATTACAAATAGTATAAGAAATGCTCCTTTCACAATAATTGATTTTACACCCGATAAAGAAATATTTGGCGAATTGAACATTCAAAAAGAGGAATTGGAAAACAAGATAAAAAGTCTGAAAAAGAATTTTATAAACTTGTCCATTAGTACAAAGTATCTTTAAAATGATTTTATTACGAATCAAATAAAACATCAGGGTTAATAGTTGTTTTCATTTCTATACCGCATTCAATGGATTTAATTTAACGAAAATTAAATCGTTTTATTTAATTTAAAATTGCATCCAACACCAGCTCTGCACATTTCTTATTACATTTGAATAGATGATTACTTTTATCAAACACTTTACACTAGTGCTTGTTTTGTTTGCTATGCCTGCATGCAAAACGGCAAACGGAAATAAAACCACCCTGCAAAACACTGAAACTAAAACAATAAAAATGGATACTGTTAAATCGACATCTTTAGCCACTTTTGGTGGTGGTTGCTTTTGGTGCATGGAAGCCGTGTTTCAGCAAATGAATGGTGTTGAAAAGATAGAATCGGGTTATAGCGGAGGCAACACAAAAAATCCGACATATAAAGAAGTTTGTACAGGCGAAACC
>CAZPBT010000246.1:0-4221 GCA_964584555.1 uncultured Chitinophagales bacterium | reverse complement strand
CCTTTATAAAACTTAAAAGTACAATGAAAATAAGCCACGTAGTGGCGACACCTTTTTACTTTTGAAGAGTTGGATCGTAGGCTGTTAGTTGTTCAAATGACAAAAAAAGGAGTAGTTTGTTGGTTACAAACCAACAAAGGCGAACGTAGTGAGCTAGTGAGCTAATAATTTGCACTCGAATATACATACTCTTCCGGCAAAATGCATAAACCTGCTTTATCCGGATTATTATGATGAGACTTTTTTAACCTGCCTGCTGCCGCATGGCAGGCGGTTGAACACTTTATTTCGTAAAGTTCTCAGAGGTTGCTGCGTAGCGAGCTAGATACGAGAGCGTTGCGCTAACTCTCGCACCAGAGTGGGATCAACTTATTTATCAGAAAGGTCTGTTCTAAACTCAAGTCATTAGCTCATAAAATAGATTTCCACATGACAACTTCGGCAGGCATTTTTTTGTACCTTGAAAGGGTGAATTATAACAATCTGCATACGCATCTGGAAGCTCGTGTCTTATTTATAGATATGAACAGTTTTTTTGCCAGTTGTGAGCAGCAAACCAATTACTGGCTACGAGGCAGACCTGTTGCCGTATGTGTGTATACCGGAAAATACGGCTGTGTAATTGCCCCTTCCATCGAGGCTAAAAAAAGAGGCATCAAGCTGGGCTTGCGCCTGAATGAAGCCATGCAAATATGCCCTGACCTGGTACCGCTGGAAACCAATCCGGAGAAATACCGCTCTTTTCATGTTAAAATCATGAATGTGCTGCGTAAATACTCTAACGAGGTAATTCCCAAAAGTATAGATGAAGCGGTGGTAGATTTGACTACCTATAAAAAGATCTATCCCGACCCCATTGCCGTGGCACATGCCATAAAAAATGACATCAGAAATGAAGTGGGTGACTGGCTGAAATGCTCAATAGGCATAGCACCCAATGCCTTTTTGGCTAAACTGGCCAGTGATATACAAAAACCCGACGGGCTGACGGTTATCAACCCACAAAATATTGATGAAGTATTGGGCAAACTGGAACTGACTGATTTGCCAGGCATAGCCAAAGCCATGTCGGCACGTCTGATGAAAGCCGGCATATACACGCCTTTGCAATTGCGCTACTCCAAGCCCGAAATACTTAAGGCCGCCTGCAAAAGCATTATTGGATTACACTGGTATTACCGCCTGCATTTTCAGGAAGTGGACATGCTGGGTACCGACGAGTACAAATCCATGTCGGCCATGCGGCAAGTATCTAAAGAGCAACGGGAAAGTGTGGGTACGCTGCACGAAATTATGATGATGTTGTGTCTTACGTTGGAAAATCGGCTGGTAAAAAAAGAACTGTACTGTAAATACGTACAATTTTATGTCAACTATGATGATAAGACCAGCTGGCAGGATAAATTTCATACCAATCAGCCCTTGCAAGACGGCATGCAAATCTATCATATTTTGCAGGAAAGACAGCAGAGTTTTGAAAAAAAACACGAGCCTTTATTGCCCATAATCAATAAGCATGTAACCAGCATCGGCTTGGTGGTTACCGAGTTTATCAATGAAATGCAGGCTTTACAACTCAATATTTTTGACAACTCGCATATCAAGAATAACAAATTGCGCAAAGCCGTTTATAATATCAAAGATAAATACGGCAAGTCCACCATCCTGAGAGCCTCAGAGCTGAAAGAAGATGAATTTACGCATGATATTATCGGCTTCGGCAATATCAAAGATTTATAAGCTCAATTATTTCAACTAAAATCGTATATTCGTTTTTTATACAACTATATAATTATGCCATTTTTACCTAAACAAAACCAATTGATAGAAAACGGCAAACTATTGCCATTTGGAATTTATCAGGATATTATTGATAATACCGATACTTCCTATTTTGATGAGAAAGGCTCATTGCTGGCAAAAAACCGAAGAACAGAGCGAAAAGCCTGGATTTTCTTCGGTGTATATTCACCAGAAATAATTTGTGGCATCGCTGTGGTAGATGCAGGCATGGCAGCCACGGCTTTTTGTTATTTTTATTCGCTGAAAGATTCCACATTTATTGAAGATAAGCTAACCGTTCCTTTCGGATTTGAGCAGGCATTTAATCCGAATCTGTACACTGATTTTAAACTGAAAAATTACAGTATTTCACATAAAAACGGAAAATGGAAAATGGAATACAACGGCAAATTCAACTTAATTATAGAATCTGAAAATAATGCGAATGGCTTCAGCGTGGTGTCGCCGTCACAAAACCGCCCATTTAATTTCACGTATAAAAACTGTTGCTTGCCTGTAAGTGTGCAAATAAATACCGGCACGAATAAAACGTATGCTGTAAGCGGCAATTACGGATGCATTGATTATACTAAAGGCTACCCGCCAAGAGAAACGACATGGAACTGGCTTTCCTTTATCGGTATTACAGAAAACAAAGAGCCTGTTGGCGTTAATCTGGTTGACAAATTCAATAATAATATGGAAAATGTGCTCTGGCTAAACGGCGAAAAAATCATACTTTCAGAAGCGGAATTCAGTATGCAAAAACCATTTGACAAGAGTGACTGGCTGATAGCAACGCGTGATGGAATTTTAAGTTGCCACATGTCGCCCGAAGGAGCAAGAAGTGAAAATATAAATGCCTTGATTTTAAAAAGCAATTTCACGCAACCTTTTGGCAGGATAGATGGCACGATAACGTTGAATGGCATTACACAAAAATTTACGGCATTTGGTGTGGCTGAAGACCATTATGCTTATTGGTAAAAAAAAGAGTAACAGCATATGCAAGAAGAATTATTAGACGATCAGTTTAAGGAAGAAGAATATCCCAATGCACAAGATTATGACCACAGCTTGCATGGATTGAATGGCTGGCTGGCATTCTTAGGATTTTCACTTATTGCGTCGATGGTGCTTACCGCTGTAGGTAATTTCAAGAATTATGCGACCATATTCAGGCAGTTTTCACTATTTGAACCCAAATTTAAGTTTTGGTTGGTTGTTGAGTTTATACTTATCCTTGGGGTGTTTATCATGCAGATTGTTGTATTGATTAACTATTTCGGCAAAAAGAAACTATTTCCAAAATTATTCTTGATTTACTTAGGCATCTATCTTGCAGTGAGCTTGTTCGACAATTTAGTTATTGTAAAAGTACTAAGTGGCGAATATGCAATAGCCGGTATAATAAGACCTGTAATTTATGCATTGGTTTGGGGCTTATACATCACCAACTCCAAACAAGTAAATCATACTTTTCTGTATAAGTGAAGTTTAACTCTTGAGCGTTTAGTAATGAAACAATATTAATAATGTATTTTTAATTTAGATTTTTATCTTGTCTAAGTAACACTCTATCAATATTAATTATAACAATTAATATATAATAACAATTAGAAATTTCTTTTGATAGATTCAAATAACGAAAAATGCGATAATCATGAAAACAAACATTATAACTAAACTCATACAGTTGTTTAAACCAAATAAAGATTGGCAAAGTGAACCAACGAATAAAGATGCCATTTCAACAATAAATGGAATTGAAATAACCTATGAATCAGAAGCATTTAGAATTGAGTCATTAGGCAGCATTTATTTTTCAATACAAGGCATAAGTCAGGAAAAGTTAGTAGAACTACTGCAATTTGAGAATATCAGGAAATTGAATGCTAAAGATGCTACAGACTATTTGTACAAAGACGAAGATTTTGGCAAAAAAAAGACAGATTTATCTACTATGAAAGCCTATGTAACATGTGAATTAAATGGCTGGGTTTATTTAAAATGGGGATCAGGAATTTTCGAAGATAATAAATACCTTATTGAATATCTGATGAAATATACTACTGGTGTAATTGCCTATTTCTATGTTGACCCATACGTGGACGGATATGAATGGATAATTGCACAAAATAATAATATTATCAGAGCATTTAAATATGACATGGGAAATTTGTATCTAGATGAAGGTAAGCCTGTATGCTATGAGGAAATTGAGTTTTTAAGGCTAAGGGAAAAAGAAAAAGAGAAATCCTTTGAGGAATGGATCCGTACAAGAGAAAATCCATTTATTTCTTGTGAAGAAGTTTATGCTGACGTTGTTAAAAACACCAGCCAGCATATAGAAGAATTAAATAAAGATTTAAGTTCTTTAGGTGATTTTTATGTTGGAACAGTCAATCTGAAAAAACTACAAGGCACTACATCAAATTC
>CAZPBT010000245.1:0-4260 GCA_964584555.1 uncultured Chitinophagales bacterium | reverse complement strand
GCTCACTTTCAAAATGTCCAATATCACATATAAGTATCTGATTATCAGCGTCAAAAAATTGATGGTACTTAAAATCACCCGAAATAAACACGTCGGCCTTTTGTGCAATAGCCTGATTGAGTAAGAAACTACCCGCTCCTCCACAAAATGCCACCCTTTTCACGGGCTTATTCAGCAAGGACGTATGCCGAATACAAGCCGTTTGCATTTTGTCTTTCAGAAAGGAAAGGAAGGCAATTTCTTCCATCGGAGATGCTAATTCTGCAATCATACCCGCCCCCATTTCCTGAAAGGTATTATCAAGGGTAATAATTTCATAAGCTACTTCTTCGTAGGGATGTGCCTCTTTTAAAGCCCGAAGTATGTTGTTTTCTTTATATCCTGGAAAAATTACTTCTATTTTGTTTTCGGCTTCAATATGTCTTTTTCCTTTTTCGCCAACAAAAGGCATTGCTTTTTCATTTCCCTTAAAACTTCCCGAGCCGCTTACCTGAAAACTGCACTCGTTGTAGTTACCAATATTACCCGCTCCTGCTCTAAATAATGTCTCAAGTACTTCATCGGTCTTATTGACGGGTACATACGTATATAATTTCTTCAGCAACTTCTTTTGCGGATCTAAAATTTTCCTGTTTACAAGCCCAAGCTGATTTGCAATTTGATGATTGACTCCCAATATTACATTATCCAAATTAGTATGACAAGCGTAAATGGCAATATCGTTTTTGATGGCTTTAAGCACAACACGTTCTATATAGTTTTTACCTGTTATTTTCTTTAATCCCGAAAATACAATGGGATGATGTGCTACCACTAAGTTTACTTTCTTGTCGATTGCCTCATCAATTACAGCCTCAATAGTATCCAGACAAATAAGCACGCCAGTACATGCTGCATTTCTGTCGCCAATGATTAATCCGGCATTATCATAGCTTTCCTGATAGGATAATGGTGCAAATTCCTCTATGGTTTGAATTATTTCTGCTATTTTCATGGTGTTTTTTATCATGTTAAATTTCATCTCAAAAATACTATTATTTCCTTTCGCTTTGTTATACGGCAGTATTATCCGGCTGAGAAACCTAATGTATAAGCGTGGTTTCTTGGGTTCTACAGATTTTGAAATTCCAGTAATCAGTGTGGGCAATCTGGCTGTGGGTGGTACCGGAAAGACACCTTTTGTAGAAATGCTGATAGAGCTGCTTTATCCCTATTATCCTGCCGGCGTTTTGAGCAGAGGATACAAACGCAAAACTTCGGGCTATTTGAATGTGCAAACCCGGCATACGGTGCTTGATGTAGGCGATGAACCCTTGCAAATAAAACTTAAATATCCGTTTGTGCCCGTCAGTGTAGGCGAACAGCGTGTATTTGCCATTCCGCAAATGGTACATCATTTTCCATTTTTGAAGTTGCTGATTTTAGACGATGCCTTTCAACATCAAAGTGTACGCCCTGATATAAGCATTTTATTGACGGATTATCACAATCCATTCTGGAATGATCAGATTTTGCCCATGGGTACATTGCGTGAGTTTGCTTCAGGAAAAGAAAGAGCAAATATTATTGTAGTGACCAAATGTCCGTCTGATTTGGGCCTGCAAGAACAACAAGATTTGAGGGAGAAAATACAACCATCGGATAAGCAGAAAGTATTTTTTGCCGGTATTCAATATTTCAACCCTTATCACTTGTTTCGCCCGGATGAAAAATTGAATTACAACAATTTGTCTTCAGTCATTTTGCTGACGGGAATTGCTGATGCCAACCCATTAAAAGGGGAAATCAGTAAGCACGTACAGGATATTATACATTTTGATTATGCCGATCATCATCAATTCTCCACCCAAGAATTGGATACGATTAAAAAGCATTATCCGGATAATAAAATATGGTTGACTACAGAGAAAGATGCTGTTCGGCTTTTATTACACAAAGAATGGTTTTTACAAAATGATATTGAACTCTTTTGTATTCATATCAAAACCCGGCTAATTGGCGAAAACAAAGAAGAATTCAAATTTTTAATGCTTGATTTCCTTTCCTTCTTTTATAAAGTAGAGAATCAAAATATGCCGGAACAATTGAATTAATTTATTTTCAAATCAACAATACAGATAAAAAATTATTATATAATGACTGAATTTAGTAAATTTGGAACTGCTTAAATTTTAGCTCTTTTATTTTTAGTAGAATATCAAAAAATGGGTTTATCCATTAAAAAAACAGAAATACAGCTGCACAAATGGAAACGGTGGAAATACTTTTAGCAACTTATAATGGCGAACAATTTTTGCGCCTGCAGCTGGATAGTATTTTTGCACAGTCTTACAAAACGTTCCGGTTAATCATCCGCGATGATGGCTCAACGGATGCTACGCTTGCAATTATCAAGGAATACCAAAACCTTTATCCGGATAAAATTTACTTATTTCGTGATGAAAACAAGCAAGTTGGAGCAATACAAAATTTCTCTCTTTTGTTGCAAAACTGTGAAGCTGACTATATTTTTTTATGCGATCAAGATGATATCTGGCACGAAAATAAGATGGAATTATCACTTCAAAAAATAAAATCAATGGAATCCGCTCAACCGCAACTGCCCATTTTAGTTCACCATGACATGGAAGTTATTGATGAAAGTAATGAATGGCTGCATGCTTCCAAATGGACCTTGGAAAATAATAATCCAAAACATAATAAATTACAATATTTACTGGGAAGCAACCATGTACAAGGCTGTACAGTCCTCATCAATAAAGCACTACGGCAACAGCTTTTACCCATTCCGAAAGAGGCTGTCATGCATGATCACTGGTTGGCTTTACTGGCAGTTAGCACCGGAAAAATAGGGTATTTGCCAGAAGCGCTCGGCAAATACAGAATTCATGCACAAAACGTAACCGGACAAACCAGAAACGAAAAAAAACGAAGTTTTACAAGCAATAAAAATATCAATAAATTGTATTCATCTTTGTTTTTACAAGCAAGTGTATTTTTACAGCAATACCGACAATTATTAAGTGATTCAGCTACTAATCTTATTCAGAACTTTTTAAATCTGCAGACTGCAGGATTTCTAAAACGCAAGTACTTGATTATTGCCAATTCCCTTTATCGCCCAACTTGGCCTAAAACCCTCTTTTTCATATTGCGATTTTGATTTTTCGTACCTTTATCCCCAGCATGCAGCCCAAATTAGCCGTCATCATGTTAACATACAACAGCGCAAAACATTTGCCTGTTTTTTTTCAATGCATGGCTAAGCAAACCTACAAACAATATACTTTGTTTATCCTAGACAATCATTCAGAGGATAATTCCGTAGCAATTACCGAACAACAAGAATTGCCAATTGTGCTGATAAAAAATGAAACTAATGTCGGATTTGCAAAAGGCAACAATCTCGCAATAGCAATGGCGCTCGATGCTGATTATGAATTTATCTTACTGCTAAATAATGACATCGAATGTGATGAGTTCCTTTTTGAAAACATGGTGCAAAAATTAACCGCCTCTGAAGAACATCAGTTGCTGTCTCCCAAAATATTATTTTACCCTCAAACGGAATATATCTGGTATGCAGGATGCTTTTTTGATAAATATAAAGGCAATAATACTATTATCAGAGGTCTGTATGAACATGACAATGGGCAATATAATACACCGGAAACAACAGATTTTGCTCCGGCATGCTGCTTATTGTTTCACCGGAAAGTGCTGGAAACAGTCGGCTTGTTTGATGAAAAATATTTTGCGTATTACGAAGATGCCGATTTACTTTTTCGGATTAAAACACAGAGCAAATATAAATTGTTATATAGTCCTGATATAAAAATGTATCATAAAGTAGGCGGTTCGTTTAATGCCAGACAGGATTTAAAAAATGTAAATCAATTCACTTTTGGCAATCAATACATTCATCTTACAACAAGAAATTTCGTCTATTATTTACTGAAACAAAAATTGTTTTGGTCTTATTGTTACCTATTTGTCTTCTTTTTCCGCATGCAAGCTCGTTTTTTCTTTAGTGGCAAATATAAGGTCAATTTGAAGACGTATCGGTTACTTTTAAGATCCTATTTTGAGGGGTTTGTTTTATAAAAGTAATTCATAAGTAAGAATATACTTAGTAAAGGGTAAAAGTGAAATTTATTTGACATAAATGTACTTGTTTTCATATAAATAATCATTTTGACAGGTGCAGTTTTTACCATACTATTTTTCTACTTTTGCAGGATGAGTTATTTTTCCAATCTC
>CAZPBT010000244.1:0-4263 GCA_964584555.1 uncultured Chitinophagales bacterium | reverse complement strand
GAGAATGTGTTTTTGTTGGAGCAGGATGGGAAGAAGGACAACGTAAAGATTGTGGATTTTGGGATTGCGAAGGCGACAAATGATGCGCCGATGGTGCGGAGTCGCAATTCACAAGAGAATTTGCGGCAGGTCTCAGACCAACGGATTTCTTCGCAAACCATGCCGGGGACATTGATGGGAACCCCGGCCTATTTGGCACCCGAGATGGCGCTGGGCCACGAGGTGGACTTCCGGGTCGATCAATACTCGTTGGGGGTCATTCTGTTTGAGATGGCCACGGGGCAGCTCCCGTTTGATGCGACGACGATCGGACAGATGCTCCAGCATCACATTTCGACGCGACCACCGGCGCTCAGCAAGAAGGCCAATGGAAGCACTCCGTCGCTCGACGCGATTGTGGGTCGGCTGCTGGCCAAAACACCGGCTGAGCGATTTCCGACGATGCGCGCGGTCGCAGATGCGCTGGAAAAGGAAATCGAGCTGAGACTGCTGGCTCGAGGAGATTCGTCGCTTCCGGCGCATATTGCCGAGGCGCTCAACCGGACGCAGCAAGGGACACACATTCGGGTCGCGGGGAAAAAGGTTCCGGTGTGGGTGCTCTTGCCGCTTTTGCTGGTTTTTCTCATCGGTGGCGGGGCCCTCAGCCTGTTGATGTGGCGTCAGCGTTCGGAGCCCCCTGCATTGACTAGGGAGCAGCTGGCGGAGCTGAGGGGGAAGGCTCTGAACGTGGTGTTGACCCATGCGAAAGGGGACAATGCGACGTTGCGAGCTTCGTCGGCAAATGCCATAGGGCTGACACGGGAAGCGAGTTTGCGTCCCGCGCTAGAGACCCTGCTCAAAGATGCGGAACCGGCCGTTCAAATCCACGCGGCGCTGGCACTTGGGACCCTCGGCGAACGGCAAGCAATCGGGGCTCTGAAAGCGGCGCTTGCGGGTCCACCGATGGTGCGACTGGCAGCAGCGATAGCGTTGGCTCGATTTTCCGACGACGAAGGTCATGGAATTTTGGTCGGGGCGCTGAAATCAAAGGAGCCGCTGCTCGCGAAACAAGCGGCGCTGTATTTGTGCGATTTGGGCGATGAGACGGCGCGTGAGACGCTGTCGGCTTTGCACAATCGGGGCGCGATCAAAAATGAAGAGGACTTTGTTGCGCTCGGTTGTTTGGTTCGCTTGGGCGACGAGTCGGCGAGACTCGAATTGCAGGCGAAAAAAGAGGCCTCACCAGACCGACGACAGAAACTCGAGGCGATGTTTTGGTTGTCCACGCTGGGCGACGAACCGACCAAAACGGAACTGCGAAAACTGGCGGAAAAACGCAGCCCTGAACAACTTCTGACGGCGCATCGACTGGCGGGGCCCGACGAGCCGCAGCTTGTCTCGGTGTTTCGACCCGTGTTGGTCAATGAGTTTGGCATTCCCGTCGCGCGACAACTTGCGGCGGATGGATTTGGAAAAAGCGGAGACGTGCCGCATGTGCGAGAGTTGGGCCCGTTGCTCGACGAGAAAACGGTTGCCGAGGTACGGCACGAGGCAGCGACGGCGATTCTTCGTTTGGCGAGCGGCGATCCGGGACTGCTCACGACGGCGAGCCTGAGTTGGGCACGCGCCGGGGTTCATTCGGGTTCGACGAAACAACGTCTGCTTGCGCTGCTAATCCTTGGTGATTTGCCGTCGAGTGAAGCCGTCCCGATGTTGGCGACAGCCCTGACAGATTCTTCGACGGAAATTCGACAAGCCGCAGCGACTTCGCTCGGGCACCGAAACGAGCGCACGGCGATGACACTCCTTTTGGAAAGTGCGTCGGATCGCGATGAAAAGGTCCGTGCCGCGTCGCTGCGCGCACTGATGGAATTGGCCGAGCGTTTGTCGAAACGTGACTCCGCAGGCCTTTTGCAAGCCGGGGAAGGTGTGTTGAAGGAAATCACCGAACGGGGTACCCCGTTGGAGAGGGCGCTGGCAGCAGCGGTGTTGTTGCGGCTCGGGGACAAGAAACAGATCGCGATCTTGAAAGCGTTGCGGACAGAGCGGAACCCGGACGTTCGACACCTTTTGCTTGATGCGCTGTCGAACGATTCGGATTTTGTGGTTCTGTTTTTGGCCGATCCAGTGGATTCCATTCGACAGCACGCGGCGCAGATTTTGGGCAACGCGATGGACAAGCGCGCAATTCCGGTCTTGCAAGCGTTTCTGGCGGCGGGCGGAGTCGATGGTCTGTGGGCTTCGGGAGTACTCCGCAAGTTGGGTGTGAAAGAGGCCCTGCCGGCGGATGTTGCGCGGTTGCTCCACTCTCATTCCATCGAGGAACGTGTCGCAGCAGTGCAGGTACTGAAGGATGCGGACCTACCTTTCGCACTTCCGCTTCTGCATATAGCGGCTCAGGACTCCTCACCGGCAGTCCGGCGCGCCGTCGCTGAGGTCGCCTCGAAACTTCCCAAAGGTCCACACGGATTGGCTGGCATTCCCCTTCTGCGACAACTTTCCGTTGATCCTGACCCGACAGTGTGGACGCTCGCGCGGTCGATGTTGGCCAGGCTTAGGACACCGCCTGATGCGCCGATTGTGGAGCCCACGTTGCCCCCTCGGCGGTTGGCGTATACACCGGACACGCAGAAAACCGGCCCGGGTGAGGCAGAAACGCACACCACCGTCCCGATGGGAAAGCTTGTACTGAGCGCACCGGAGTCTGTGTACTTCCAAGTGGGCAAACGAGCCTGGCAACAGACTCCGGCAGCGATCGATTTGCCGGTTGGCAAACACACAGTGTCCACGCTTTCCGATGAGAAAGAGGTCGCGATCTCGCCGGACGGGGAACCCCTTAAACTCGAATTGGCCCCTTCCCCATCGGAAAAATTCCTTCGCGTGGGTCTGGCTGCGGCCAAAAACGGCGACGGAAAGAAAGCGATCAGCAACTTGGATCGGGCGCGAGCACTTTGTCAAAAGGACAAGAAGCACAGCCACGAGTCCCCCTGTCATTCCATTGCCTTTGATGCTTTGTACTACCAAGGCCGCATGCACGAAAATGCAAAAGACTTGCATTTGGCGATGGAGGCCTATCAAAAGGCCATCGACCAGGGAGAGAAAGTGAAAGGTCGATCAGACCTCAAGAACCAACTCACAGAGACCATGGGAAGGTACAGGGGGCGAGTCGGACAAGTGATCGTCAAATCGCTGGTCAATGGACGCTGCAAGAACCAAGTGTTCTGGATGGTTCCAGGAAAACACCAGGTCCGCGATGGACTCGGGAAGAGTGTGTGGGTCGATCTGCGGGGAGGTGATCAACGAGAGGTCGGTAGCTGCGACGGTGACAAATAGCCATGAAAAGTCCGCGCTGGGGAAACTGGTTTGCCGTTCTCTTGTTGTGCGCGGGCTTTGTGGTTCCGCTACCCGCGTTTTGTCGGTCCAAAAGTTCGACGGGGGCTCCGAAACGGACAAGACAGGATCAGGAGACGGCTGCCCGGCTCCAGAAAGAGGCTGAAAAAGCGATTGGCGAACAAAACCTCGTCGAAGCGCAGCGGATTCTCACCGAGTCGTATGTCAGTTATCCGACGCCTCAAATCCTCTTTCAGCTTGGGATTGTCGCGGCAAAGGAAGGTCGTCTTCTGGACGCGCACGATTTGATTCGCCGTTACGAGTCCGACCCGGCGAGTGTCCTTGATGCAGCGACGAAGGCGGACATCGCCAAACTTCTGGCCAAACAGAGACCTCCGAGCGGAAAAGTGCTCGTGCTGGGCGACGATGGCGCGATTGTGCGTGTCGATGGCCGCGTCGTGGGTTCGCTCCCGCTGGTGCAGCCGTTGCTCGTATCGCCCGGCGATTCCCACACGATCGCGCTGGATTTTCCCGAGCAGCAAATTCCCGCGCAAGTCAAAGTATCCGCCGGTCGTTTTGCTGAAGTCCGAATCAATCGGGCGACGAGAACTGTGCTTTTGACCGTGCTCCCTGCGTTTGTGGTGCTGAGTGATTTTCGGGATGTGCCACAAGCGCAAATGAAAAAACTCGACGAGGCCATTGAAGCCGGCGTTCAAGGAGAGAAAAAATCCGTTCTGCGTCGAGAAATGGCGCTGCTTCAAGCGCCCGAGGTTGCCCAATGCCTAGATCGCGTTGATTGTCAAGCGACGCTCGCCGAAAAAAACGAAGTGGATGGATTGATCCGTCTTTCCGTCGAGAATACGTCTTCGCGGACCGGTGGTGCGCCGTCGTTCAAATTGACACTCGAGCTTCTGGACCCGACCGTCGGTGCGATTGCGAGTCATGCGAGCCGCG
>CAZPBT010000243.1:0-4266 GCA_964584555.1 uncultured Chitinophagales bacterium | reverse complement strand
GATAGAACCGAATGTGCCGTCTCGGGGGCTGATCATCAGACCCGAGCCTTTGGAGAAAATTCTCAGTGGCGGCAAGACGTTGGAGTTGCGCAAGAAAACCAACAAGACGCGGGGCTCGATTGCGCTGATTCAGAAGGGCAGTCGGACGATTCTGGGAGTGGCCGAGATTGGCGATTGCGTTGGCCCCATGAGCTACGCTGAATTTTCGGCCCGCGCGCATGAACATGGTGTGGAGCCAGCGCGTTTGCGTCAGGTGTTCGACGATGGATACATTGTCGGCTGGAAACTCAGCAACGTCAGACGATTGAGGGAATCGGTCGCCTACACCCATAAGCCTGGTGCAGTAACGTGGGTGACCTTGGACGAGTCGGATCGCGTGGCCTTGTCTGACGCGATGGACTTGGCTCGATGAATGCGTGGGAGAGCGATGGTGCTGCGAGACGGACGCTCATTTCGCGGGGTCTTCATTTGGGGTTTATTCGATATCAGCATTTTTTGCTACTAGAACTGTCTTTTGTTACAGGTCTCACTGCCATGAAAAACAAACTTCTCGATCAGGCTAGCCATTGGGGCAACAAGGCCAGTGACGCCTTGTCAAGCGCCGCCAGCAAGGCAGGGGCCTTCGTGCAGGAACACAAGCCAGACGACCAAGAGATCGCACAGGCCAAGGCTTGGGTCAAGAACGCGGCGACGGCGACTGCGGAGGAGGCGACGCGCATGGGCAAGGAAGTGATTCAGTCCGAGATGGCCAGGGACGCCGCGAAAGGCGCTGCCGTGGGCGCAGCCATCGCAGTGCCGGTACCGTTGGTCGGCCCGGTGTTTGGTGGGTTGGTCGGCGCCGGTATTGGCGTTTACGCCAACCTGACCCGATCCAGGCCGGCCGCTCCGCCAGTGATTCCCGCGGCGGCGCCGCAACCGACCACCGTGATTGAAATGGTGACCCCGGCCAGGGATGTTCCTGCCGAACTGCGAAAACTACACGATCTGCTTAAGGAGGGCATCCTGACGCAGGAAGAGTTTGATGCGCAGAAGAAGAATGTGTTGGCCGGTGGGTAGCCCATCGATAGGGGGTTTTGCGTCATGCTCCCATCCCTTCTAGCCCGCGACATCCAGCAGGGTCTCCAGCAATTCCTGGTGACGGGTTTCGAACCGTCCGACGATTTCCTGCATGGGCTGATGAGCCGCTTCGTCGCCGACCCGTCGGGCTGGCTCAAGGGGCCATACCTTCAGGTGGGCTTGCCGTTCACGCCGGGAACGTCGGGACGCAATTTTTTCAGCGACTTCGAGACCGAATTTCCGGGCCACAACCATCAGGAGGCGTCCTGGAAGCGGTTGTCCAGCCAGCATCTGGCCGACCACACCCTGGTGGCCACCGGCACGGGAAGCGGCAAGACTGAGTGCTTCGCCTATCCGGTGCTGGACCACTGTGCGCGGGCCCGCAAGGCGGGAGAGGGCGGCATCAAGGCACTGGTGATCTACCCGATGAACGCGCTGGCGACTGACCAAGCCCGCCGTTTCGCCGAGCTCGTCGCGGGAACGCCGGCGTTTGCCGGGCTGCGCGTTGGGATGTACGTTGGCGGCTCGGTGGGTGACCCCGGCCAGGGCATGGTGATGACGGCCAAGACGGTCATCACCGACCGAGACACCCTGCGAAAGAATCCGCCAGACATCCTGCTGACCAACTACAAGATGCTGGACTACTTGCTGCTGCGGCCCAAGGACCGCAAGCTGTGGGAGCGCAACAACCCCACCACTTTGCGCTATTTGGTGGTGGACGAACTGCACACTTTTGATGGTGCCCAGGGCACCGATCTGGCCTTGCTTCTGCGCCGGCTTCGCGCCCGCCTAAAAACACCCGCGGGGCACCTGATCTGTGCCGGAACATCGGCCACCCTGGGGGGCTCATCGGACACCTCGGCGTTGCGCGACTACGCGCGGCAGATCTTCGGGGCACCGTTTGCGCCAGAGTCCGTTATTACAGAAAACCGCCAGTCCGTCGGTCTTTTTCTGGAAGACGCGATGGTGGACTTCATGTTCCGGCACCGTGCCGACCTGGCCGAGGCGCTCGATTCGACCCGGTTTCGAACGCCGGCCGAGGCTGTGGCGGGCTGGTTTGAGCTGTTCTTCCCTGACGAGCCTGCGCCTGTGGACGTGAACGACACCGCATGGCGGCTCCAACTGGGCGACGCCCTGAAGCGACATCAACTTCTTGTCAATCTGCTCAAACTTCTAAAGGGCGGTGTGGGGGACTACGCCGAGATCACGGAGCACCTGCAGACATCCATGCCGGCGGCGGCACGGCCCCGGGTGCGCGAAGTGCTGGACGCCTTGCTGGTGCTGATGGCCTGGGCGCGCCGCCCCGGCGTCAATGGCAACACTCTCCCTCTGATTACGTTGCGGGTGCAACTGTGGATGCGTGAGCTGCGCAGGATGGTGGCCAACCTGGCGGTGGACCCACTGGAGGTGCGCCTTCGCAGTTCCGCTGATGTTTCGGCCAACCCGGAGGGCATCTACCTGCCGCTGGTGCAGTGCAGCGAATGCCACACCACCGGGTGGCTGTCACGCATGCTGAACGGGAGCAGCAAGCTCTCGACCAAGCTGGACGAGATCTACAACACCTGGTTTGCCAAGCGCCCGGAGGCCGTGCGCCTGTACGCGGCCTGCAGTGTCAAGCGGCCGCAGGTGGACGGCGTGCAGCAGCACGCCTGCACGTCATGCGGCAACCTGCAGCAGGCGCCCGGGACCTGCCAGGCCTGTGGACAACAAGAGTTGCTGCCGGTGTTCAAGGTGACGGCGCAGCGCAGTTTCTCGATTGGCCAGGTGCAGCACACACGCCATGACGACACCTGCCCAGCGTGCGGCAACCGGGACCGGCTGCTGCTGCTGGGCGCGCGCAATGCGACCCTGGGCTCCCAGGTGGTGGAGCACAGCTGGGCCAGCCCGTTCAACGACGACAAGAAACTGATCGCGTTTTCTGACTCGGTGCAGGACGCTGCGCACCGGGCCGGTTTCTTTGGTGCGCGGACGTACCTGAACAACGTGCGTACTGCGCTGGCCAAGGTGATTGACGAACTGGACCGGCCGGACCTGGGCTGGGTGGACTTCCTTGAGCAGTTGGAAGGGCTGTTTGACACCCCGGGGTCTATCCTGCACATGGAACCCGGTCGGCTTCTGGCGGAGTTCATCGGCCCCAACATGACCTGGCAGCGGGATTGGGCCGAGGAATTACTGAAGAAGAACTCCCTGCCGGCAGCAAGCCGCTTGCCGGGCCGGGTGCGCAAACGGCTGCTGTGGCAGGCCTTCAGCGAGTTCACGTATCTGAGTCACCGGGGCCGTAACCTGGAGCGCATCGGCAAGGCGACGCTGTCGGTGCCGTTGGAACGCCTGACGACGGTGGCGGAGGTGTTGCTTCCGAAGTTCCGCGAGCAATTCGGCGCCCAGGGGCTGGACCGCGCGGTGCTGACCCAGTGGCTGTGGGGATTGCTGACCCACCTGCGCCGCCGTGGCGCCGTGATGCACCCGGAGCTTGCCGGGTATGCCGGCGATGGCAATGTCTATGCGCTGCTCAGGATGGGCGGGCGTGGTGAATGGATGCCTTCGATGGGCGAGCGCACGCCCAGGCCGGTGTTCCTAACGCTGGGCACCCAGCGCGATTTCGACAAGTTGACGAACACCGCACGAACGAGCTGGTTTGACCGATGGGCGGCTGCAGCACTGGGACGGCAGATGCTGCTATCACCGGGCATGGCAGTTGACCTTTTCCATGCGGCAGCAGTAGCGCTGGAGGCGGACGACATTCTGGTCAGGACGGCATTCCACCAGGGCGACACGCTGGCGATCAACCCGCGGGCCCTCCAGTTGGTCACGGATACCGTCTATCTGGCCACGCCCCAAGGCAAGCGGCGACTCACGGTGCCTGCCAACGCCGCCGCTGCCTTGCGCGGCATGCCCTGCATTGACGCGACTGACGAACTCTATGAAGACGTGCTGCCGACCGGTGGCTGGCTGGCCGACCGCTTCAGCCAGGGTGACCTGCGCCGCGTGATTGCGGCCGAGCACACCGGCTTGCTCGACCGTGAGGAGCGCGAGGCCCTGGAACTGCGGTTCAAGGCCAAGCAGCCGCGAGACTGGTACGAGAACCTGCTCTCCGCCACGCCGACGCTTGAGATGGGCGTGGACATTGGCGACCTGTCTTCGGTCATGTTGTGCTCCGTGCCACCTAACCAGGCGAGCTTTCTTCAGCGCGTGGGCCGCGCAGGTCGGAGG
>CAZPBT010000242.1:0-4299 GCA_964584555.1 uncultured Chitinophagales bacterium | reverse complement strand
TTTTTCCTCCAACTTAACAAGGAGGAGGAATTAAAAGGAGGTGGTTCTATATCAAAAATCAACTATTTTTAATTGAATGCTTATCCCGAACTCAGGTTATTCCAACGTCTTTTAACCATTGAACTGGACAGCATTACTGCCCTTTGAATTTGTCAATATCTCTGCGTTCTTTTTTTGTTGGTCTGCCTACGCCTTTATCCCGCACTTCATAAAAGAATGCAGGATATTTTAGTTTATCTATTTCTTCCGGAGGGGTTAAGTCTTCGTAACATTGTTGCGCAATTTCAGCACCCACTCTTTTCTCTATGATTTTCAATACTTTATACTTATATCTCACCCCTTGTTTATTTAGTTCCATCAGCATCCCGACCTTAATCAGGAAGGAAGATTTCACTTTTTCATCATTTACTTTTACTTTTCCTGCTTCACAGGCTTCCGAAGCAAGCGTTCTGGTTTTGTATAAACGAACGGCATGCAGCCATTTATCTGTTCTTGTTTTTTCAACTTCCATTTTTTGGCAATAAATTTGATATTTAGAATTACAAATGCAATTTCATAATTTTGAGGAGAATTTCGCTATGAGAAAAATAATACTTTTTGGCATCATTATTATCGCTTTGGGTGCTTTTGCAAAAAAACCACCTAAAAAAACAAAAACACCTACGGCAAGTACTTGGGTGGAACCGGTAAAACCGAAACTGATATACGGCAACTGGACTTGGTTTGAGACGGACTGTTGCGGCTCCAGACGTGGCGTATCTACACCGGAAAGTTCAGGAGATAATATTAGCCTTGAACTCAGAAATGATTATACATTCATTGAAATGCACAGCAAAAAAAATGCACTTCCCAGAGAAGGTAATATTATTTTGTTTAAGCAAGACGGATATAATATGATTCAGTTTAATGATGAACGTCCGGCGAGATATACGCTTTCTGACAATAATGATACACTTACTCTGAGCTGGAAATACATGGAGCTACAAACGGAAAAATATATCCGCAAGAAAAACTAATTGCGGCAATCATATGCCTAAAATACTTGCATTGGATTATGGAAAAAGGCGGACGGGCTTAGCACTGTCTGACGAAAGTAAAATATTTGCTTTCGGGTATGGTACACAAGACACCAAAGCACTGATGATTTATTTGGATGGTTTATTTCAGAAAGAGAGGATAGATACTTTGCTTGTTGGCATGCCGAAAAAGCTGAATAATGAAGATGCAGAAATAAGTACAGCAATTAGAAAATTTATTCAAATATTTAAAGAGAAACATACAGCAATTATAGTGGTGGAATGGGATGAACGCTTCACCTCAAAAATGGCCATGCAGAGCATGGTGGAAAGTGGCATGAAGAAAAAAGACAGACAAAACAAAGCCACTATCGATGAGGTGAGTGCAACTATTTTACTGCAAAGTTATCTTGAAACGCTGTAAATAATTTTTAATCATCATTTAAAATTCTTCCACATCATGCTCTCCATAGGTTTGGGAGAGCGTTGGTTATATTTGGCAGATTGCTTTTTATTATAAGCATGTTCGATATCTCCTTTAACTTCAAAATAAATGAGTTGTCCTACGGGCATGCCCGCATACACACGAACAGGCTGAATGCAAGATATTTCTAAAGTCCAGTGGTTGCAGAAACCCACATCACCTTTGCCTGCAGTGGCATGTATATCAATACCCAGTCTGCCTATGCTTGACTTGCCTTCAAGAAAGGGAACATGCGCATGTGTTTCCGTGTATTCTTCGGTTACACCTAAATACAGTACACCGGGTTGTAAAACAAATCCATCTTCACCAATTTCAAATTCCTGAATTGGGTTGTGTTTTTTTGCATCAATTTCTCTGTCGGTATATACGGCGAGATATTTTCCCAAATGTACATCATACGAATTTGTACCTAAATAGGCTCTGTCATACGGTTCGATGACGATAGTCCCTTTCTGCATTTCGTCCAAAATGCCCTTGTCCGTTAAAATCATGGCGCAAAAGTACGATTATAATCTCAGACCTTTTATATTGCAGATTTTGTCTTGGAATAAAAATGCTGCACGTTATTATTCTAAACACAAAATAAGAGCAAGAATAAGGAAATACGCTGCTGATAGGTTGAGTTCTAATACTCTAGCTCACAGCGTTTGATGACATTATTCTCTATGAGCTGTCATGAAAGACAAAATATAAACACCAATTAGTCAAAGATAATTGTGCCACCACTACGTGGTTTGTTTCTTAACGAATTATTTACCATTAAGGCATTAAGGAAATTAAGAATATTTATGCGGACTATGCCACTATGTGGCTTCTTGATAAGGCTAAATTTGTACCGCTACAAATTATTTAGCTACTAAACTATTAAACTAATTAACTAATCAGATGCGTCACGTCGTGACATTTTAAAAAATAGTATGTTTCCAAAAAAAGGAAAACAGCTAAGTTTAGCACTACACAATTTACTTTCTTGGAAAGGTCAGACAACTTTTTACTTCAAATTTTCCCTACGCACTTGTGTTTTCCGGTTGCAATATGAAATTTAATTATCAAGCCTATAAGCCCTGAAAGTATATCACTCGTTCGATAATCCGATCGCTACTTTGACTGACAAACAAAATTTCAAGGCTATAATTTTTTTACCCTGCAATCTCTACGCCAAAGCTATTCTTCCATAGAACAACTCTTTCTTATTCCTTATCTTTGTTACATGTCCGCAAATTTGCAGAGCCACATTCCAGTTATGGAGCATTTTTATACGCTTCAGGGCGAGGGGTTTTATGCCGGCACTGCTGCTTACTTTGTTCGTTTAGCAGGTTGTGATGTAGGATGTCATTGGTGTGATGTAAAAGAATCCTGGATAGTGAACGAAAAACAATGGATGAAAATCAATGAATTGGTTGGCGAAATAAAGAAGACGGCTACGAAACGTGTAGTTATTACCGGAGGCGAACCTTTGATGTACGACCTTCTGCCACTGACTACCGCCTTAAAAAATGAAAACTATTTTATCCATATCGAAACATCAGGTGCTTACCCGCTTTCTGGAATCTTAGATTGGATTTGCGTTTCACCCAAAAAATTTAAGCCTGTTTTAAAAGAAGTATTACTGTCCGCAAACGAGCTGAAATGTATTATCTTTCACAAAAGTGATTTTGACTTTGCTGAACAGAACAGAGTACTCACAAATGAGAAATGTCATTATTACCTGCAAGCCGAATGGACGAAGCGTGAACGGTTTTATTCTGAAATTGTAGCCTATTGTAAACAACATCCCGATTGGAAGCTGTCGGTGCAGACACATAAATATTTAGACATTCCCTAAACTACAATTGTATAAAAAGCGTTATATGGTATTGGCATTCTCTTTGATACAATTACTAAGATGAAAAAAACGATTGCTTTTTTATTCGTGCTCTTATCGGCTTATGGGCTATTTGCCCAGCAAGTAGATGAAAAAGCAATGTCTGCTTATTTCAAAGCAAAAGGCTATGCACAATTTACGCAATGGGAAGAAGGAATTGCCGAGTTGAAAAAAGCCATTAAAATTCAACCTGATTTCCTGGATGCTCACGCCTTGTTAGGCGAAATGTATTATGCCTCTAAAAAATATGACAGTGCCATTATCGTATTACAAAATATTATAGACCAATCCGGTATTCCGGCTCGTTCTTATTATTGGCTCTCTGAATCCTATCTCAAAAAGAGTGAAATTGCAAAAGCAAAGCAATACGCCCAGCAATACCTCAATCAACCCAACTTGCAGGAGCATTTTGCCCGCAAAGCTCAACGTACTGTCATCAATGGCAATTTTGCAGAAGAAGCCATGAAACATCCCGTGCCTTTTAACCCCAAAAATCCGGGAGCTAATATTAACACAAAGTCACCTGAATACTTCCCTTACTTGACTCCCGATGGCAGTTATTTTTTGTTCACCAGATTAGAGAATAATCAGGAAGATGTTTATTATGCCAAAAAGACGGATACCAGCTTCAGCCCTGCACAATCATTTGGCACTAATATAAATACTTTTGAAAATGAAGCAGCAGCAGTAATGAATGTAAGTGGAAATTTGTTATTTCTGACCGAGTGTAATAAACTTGATGGATTTGGAAGTTGTGATATTTATTTTTCTCAAAACAGCAATGGAAACTGGTCAAAACCTATGGGAATTGGCAAACCGGTAAACAGCGGGGCTTGGGAAGCACAACCCTCATTCAGTTCAGATTCAAAGGCTCTTTATTTTTCGAGCAACAGAAAAGGCGGCTTTGGCGGACGAGATATCTGGGTTACTTATTT
>CAZPBT010000241.1:0-4321 GCA_964584555.1 uncultured Chitinophagales bacterium | reverse complement strand
TCGGGTTAAGAAAAATAAGCTGATAAAATAGTTGATTTCTCATTTTTTCCTCCACTTTAGCAAGGAGGAGGAATTATAAGGAGGTGGTTCTACATAAAAAATCTACTATTTTTTAACTGAAATGCTTATCCCGAATAAGGTTAATAAGCCTCAATTTTGTATTCGCTTAGCGTTAAAGCAGAGTCTTGGATGAGTTTGACCCACTTGCCATATTTTACATATGAGCGCATACGAAACGGAACTTTACCTTTATTGAGATAGGCATAAATAAAAGGATGAACAAAAAGAGCAAAACGTTTTTCCTTTTTTTCTTTTAAGTTTCGCAAGTCTGTTTTAATTGCATCTATAATCTGCAGGGGTTGATCTATTTTGTATTTCTGATTGGTAAGCAATGGTTCTGTCGTATCAATACTGATTTGCTGTTTCATGCGCTGACGGGTAATTTCCATAAGTCCGAATTTGCTGAGTGGCAACAACACATGTTTGGCTTTATCGGGTTTCATGGCTTCATGCATCACTTCAAAAAGCTTGTGACGCAATTCACTCGATTTCATATCAATAAAATCAATCACAATGATTCCACCGATATCCCGCAAACGCATCTGACGGGCAATTTCACGTGCTGCATCACAATTGATATTGAATGCATGTTCATCTTGTGGAATATCTTTGCGTACTTTCGGCCCGCTGTTTACATCGATGACATGCATGGCTTCCGTATGTTCCAAAATAATGTAAGCACCTGATCTTAGAGTAACGATTTTCCCAAATGCCGTTTTTACTTGTCGGCTTACTTCATAAGTTTCAAATAATGGTGTCGTATCTTTATAATGGTTCAATATTGATTTTTGCTCTGGAGCATGTTCTTTAATAAAGGCTTTCAAGTCGGCATAAATGCTTTCATTATCCGTTACGATGTTTTCAAAACTGTCGTTTACCAAATCTCTGACTAAAGAAAAGGATTTGTTCATTTCTTTCAATAACAAATGGGGTGGATTCTTTAAATGACAATTTGCTGTCATAATCTTCCACTTATCCAATAATACTTCGATATCCCGTTTCAGTTCATCTTCGCTCAATCCTTCCGCATTTGTGCGCACTACGATGCCGAAATTTGCAGGTTTAAATTTTTGAATTAGCTGAATCAATCGTTCTCGTTCATCTTTATCTTCTATTCTTTTCGAAATGCCGATTCCATTGCCAAATGGAGTAAGCACGAGGTATCTGCCTGCAATAGAGAGTTCACAGGTCAGTCGCGGTCCTTTAGTAGAGATAGCTTCTTTGGAAATTTGAAAAATAAGAATGTCGTTTTTTTCCAAAACGTCTTGAATCTGCCCGTTTTTATCGATGGGCAGTTCATATTCGAGTTGATTCAAAAGGTGTGACTGTTCGCCTTGAAAGGCTGCCGAACTGAATTTACGCAAGGTTCTCAGATAAGGACTCAGGTCGCTGTAATGAATAAACGCATCTTTATCGTGACCAATGTCAACAAATGCGGCATTTAATCCCGGATTTAATTTCTTTACTCTGCCGAGATAAATATCACCTACACCGAACCCCTCCTTTTCATAGGATTCTAAATGATATTCGACTAATTTTTTGTTTTCAAGAAGAGCAATTTCAACACCTTTTGAATTAGCATGTATGACTAATTCTTTGTTCATTGTAGTTGAAAGTCATTAGCTGCATATTGCTAAATTGCAAATAAGCAACGGTTAATGTTTTACTTCTTTTTGTGACGATTTTTTCTCAGTCGTTTTTTTCTTTTGTGCGTCGCGATTTTGTGACGTTTTCTTTTTTTTCCGCAAGGCATAATTTATACTTTTTTATTTTTTATTTCTTGAATGAGGTTGTTAATCTCATTGCTGAATTCATCATTATTCACCAACGTTTTACAGAGTTCCAGCAAGCGTACTGCTTCATCTGTATGCCCCATTTGGGCTTCGGTGATAGCCATAAAATACAATGCTTCTGTATTTTGAGGCTGGTGTTGCAGAATTTTCTGCAGGCGTTCTTTAGCTTTTTCCAACTGCCCTGACTGAATACTCAATCTGGCTAATGACATTTGCACTTCCATATTGTCAGGTAAGCTGTCACCCAATTTACGCAGCATCGTGATGCCTTTCATCGGTTCAGCCGTCTGTACATAGATTTCAGCTATTTGAATCTTTAAACTTATGTTTTGAGGATCCTTTGCTGAAGCGTTTTCTAAAGAACGGAGCGCAAAGGTAAGCAAATTATTTGAAATTAAGCTGTCCGGATTGTTTTTATAAACAGAAAGCAGTACATCTCCCGCATCCATCCATGATTTTGCCGTGTTAACTGATGTTTGACGCTGATAATTATAATAGGCATACAAGCTGCCATTTTGCTGGGTTTTCCAGAAAAAAGACAAATCAGCACAAATTTTTCGGTAGTTTGCCGTATCGCTCTGTTTGGTTGCTTTATAAAGAGAATGGAGTTCTTCCCAGTTTTTTTTATCCGTAGATGTCAGCTTATCTGCTTTTTGTACTTCATAGTTTTCAAATGAAATAGACCCGGAAGAAGTATTAGCCATTTGCCCCATTGAAGAGGCAGGTTTTTTTGTTTTTCCAAAAAAGAACAGAAGACCTATCAGTAAAATACTTCCTGCCGCTACCAGATACTGTTTCTTCACAACAAGATTTTGATTATGCTTTATCGCTTAGACGCTTTGCACTTTGTTCTTTTATCATCTCTACGAATACTTTAGATGGCTTAAAAGCCGGAATTTGGTGTTCCGGAATTTCAATAGCAATATTCTTTTTAATATTTCTGCCTATTTTGGCTTTACGGGTTTTAACGATGAAGCTGCCGAAGCCACGAACATATAAATTTTCACCTTCAGCCAACGTATCTTTCACTTCTTTAAAAAATGCTTCCATAGTAACGAGTACATCCACTTTTGGCACACCTGTTTTCTCAGAAATTGTTGTTATAATATCAGCTTTTCTCATTAGTTACGAATATTTTATAGTGCAAAAATGGTAAAAAAAAACTATATTTTTTGCATTTTTATCACGAGTTATAATTTAGTTAATATACGATTCTGCTTAAATCGGAACTAATCTGTGTTTTTACTACTTAATCTTCTTAATGATGCCTGTATGCAGACATTTAAACGTCATTCAGCTAAATTCCATAATCGGTGCATTTATACATATTCTTCACACTACTTTAATGTAATGCTATAATCGAATGCGTTATTTTCGTTTTAGAAAATTAAGGTATGAAAAAACACAATTTCGGGGCGGGACCATCTATAATGCCACAAGAGGTTTTTGAGCAAGCTGCAAAAGCATGTGTAGAATATGAAAACATAGGATTATCCTTACTAGAGATATCGCATAGAAGCAAGGAATTTGATGCCATTATGGATGAAACACTTTCGCTGATTCGGGATTTATTGCAAGTGCCGAATGATTATGAAATTTTGTTTATTCAAGGAGGAGCCAATATGCAATTTGCCATGGTGCCCTATAATCTCTTACCGGCTGACGGCAAAGCCTGCTATTTAGAAACGGGAGTTTGGGCTGCTAAAGCGGAAGCAGAAGCACGTCTTTATGGCAAAACGGAAGTGGTGGCCTCTTCTAAAGAAAGTGGATTTAATTTTATCCCGAAACAATATACCATCGACAAGCAGGCCGCTTATTTCCACATCACATCCAACAATACTATTTATGGTACGGAGTTGTTTCAGGATATGGATTCGCCGGTACCATTGGTAGCCGATATGAGTTCCGATATTTTCAGCCGTCCTGTTGATGTTTCAAAATATGCTTTGATATATGCCGGCGCACAGAAAAATTTAGGTACAGCCGGAATTACGTTAGTGATAGTGCGCAAAGATATGCTGGGAAAAAATATTCGGACTATGTCTTCTATGTGGAATTATGATATATATGCCAAAAACAATTCGCTTTATAACACACCTCCGGTATTTGCTATCTATACTTGCCTGCTTACTTTGCGTTGGTTGAAAAAGCTGGGTGGTCTTACCGAAATGGAAGTACGCAATAAAGAAAAAGCAGATTTATTATACACAGAGATAGACCGAAACCCTTTGTTTAAAGGACATGCCGTAACAGAAGACCGCAGCCGTATGAATATTACTTTTGTAGCAGAAAATCCGGAAGATGAAACGGCATTTTTAGACTTTGTAAAACCTTACCAGATACACGGCATAAAAGGCTACCGCACGGTAGGCGGGTTTAGAGCATCTTGTTATAATGCATTGCCGATAGACAGTGTGCGTGTACTGGTAAATGCCATGCAGGAGTTTGAACAGAGTAAAAAATAATTT
>CAZPBT010000240.1:0-4364 GCA_964584555.1 uncultured Chitinophagales bacterium | reverse complement strand
TCATAAATGGCAGAATCGGTGTATAAATAAGTGTAATAATAACTTACAGTATCTGAATGATTCGTGTAAAAGTCGATTCTCGATATTCTGTTTTGGGCATCATAAAAATAATGCTCTACACTTGTTGATGTCGTTTTTGTTTTAATAAGATTATATTCATCAGACTTGTTAGAATGTTCTTTTTTGCAAGAACTTATTAAAAACAAAATAAAAATTATATAATATGTAAACTTCATGGTTATCTGTTATTGCCCACCGAAGATAGGCAAGCCTCGTGCATCCATCAATGAATAGCCGTCTGTCGAAAATAATTTGGCATCAGGTCTTTCTTGTTTAATACCGGAAAGTGTAATAGTAGTTGTCGATTTTTTTTGCGCATCTGTAACAGTTGTTTCTAATGAAAAACCTGCTATCTCTTTTGCATAAGAGTTTTCAAATGGCGATTTTCCTTTAAAACTTTGCCCAATGCTACTCAACATTTCTTTAAAATTCAATGCAATTTTATCCGAAATCCATGAAACTATCACTACTCCATTATCACCGGTAGTAATCCACTTAGTACAAGTATAGCCTTCTATTACTTTTGTTTCTGTTGTTTTCTGTGTCGTAAATTTTACGGTATTTGCATTCGTAGTAATGACCTTTTTAGGGATATTAAATATCAAACCCGATTTTTTGCCTTTGGTATCTTCTGTCAGCATAGTAATCGTGCCTTCGGATATATCTGTAATTGCGCGCATTTTATAGTCGGCATTTGTTTTCAAATCGAAAGTTGGAATCATGCAGGTCTGATAACAATCGAATGCATAAAATACTTTACCCGACTTACTTGTGCCGTTTTCATTTATTGTAAAATTCATCTGAAAACTACCGGTAAAAGCAAAAGTTTTTTTGCCTGCAACAGGCACACATTTGGCAGGTGCAGTTGCGGTAGGTGTTTTTGTTGTTGTTTGTGATGGCGGTGTTGAGGCAGTTTTTGTTGTTGTAGTTTTTGTTGGAGCAGTATTAGTGGTCTTGTTTGTTTTTTGTGCAAATACGACCACGGCAAAACACATGAATACAAATTTTAATATAAATTTTGTCATAAATCTAATTTAAAGTAAATGTAGTTGTATTCTGCCAGTAAAACAATATCGAATGAAAAAATCTGATTTATTATTAAAATGTATTGACTTGAAGTATTTAAAATACAGCTTTGAAAAAATGCAGTCCCATAAACACGACAAGAATTATCTTTAATCCACTGGTCAGCAGAAATCCGATAAATGAACCCATGCCTGATTTTAAGGCTACATTTAAAGGCTGCCCAACAAATAATTCACCAATCATAGCCCCCAAAAATGGACATAAGAGAATTGAAAATCCTCCGAAAGGAGAGAGGAATATACCCACTAAAATACCAATAAAACTACCGCGTATTCCTGCTTTAGTACCGCCAAATTGTTTGGTGCCCCATATTGGTATAAAATTGTCGACTATTAACACAATTATCGTTAGCACGGCGTATGTAATCATCAACCAGAGGGGTAAATCTGCAGGTCTGTCTTTTACAAAATATATCAGCACTAATGCCAAGTAAGCAATCGGAGGGCCCGGTAAGGGAGGTAAAACACAACTTACCAATCCCACTACCAGCAAGATGATACCTAGCGTGATGGCTATGCTTAATTCCATTTTTATTGATTGAGATTTTGAATCGGAGTAAGTGCTTTGCCTTCACTGATAATTTTATAACCGTTTTCTTTTGCCATGTAAAAGAGTAAATCAAATAATTCACGCTTTTGCTCTTCTGCTTGCTTCACTAATTCAGGAGCTAATGCTTTTTGTTTTATTTTGTCTTTTGCCAGCTTGTTTAATTTGGTGAGTTCTTCTTTTGAAAAATGATTAAACCATCCTTCGCTCAGATTCTCGAAAGAAATATCAGTGTCAATTGATAATACCTCGGGTTGGGGCATGTGTTCAATAATAATGGTTTTATCTTTCTCATTGGTTTTAATTTTAAGGCTGTCTAAATTATAACCTATTGAAACTTTTGCATTTACTTTGACCAATGCATCTTTTCTGAAGCCGGGAAAGTCGACATACTGAAAATCATTGTAATTCATTAACTCGGAAAAATTACTTTCAACAGCCACCAGCTTCATCACTTTTTGTATGCGTTCTACCACAATAGTACTATTTACTTTTTCCTGATTGGCTTTGTCCCGCATATTATAGAAATACAATCTGCCTGCAAGCAAAATGCAGATAATGACTAAAACAGGAAACAGGGTATTCTTAATTCGATTATTCATAATGTCCATGCAGAAGATAAAAATAATTATTTTATCTTTATTCAGCATGAAAAGTGTTACTGTTTTAAAATTTTTAAGTGTCTTACTGATTATTTTGTCAGTTGCTTTGATGATTATTAATCCACAAAAAGAACAAAATCTGAGCGAGGGCTTTTTTACACCTATCGTTGCTTTTGAATTTATTAAAACTCCGGCAGAAGTCACCCATTTTTTTGAAGTAAAAAATGTATATGATTATAAGTCTAAAATGTTGCTTGGTAATGCGGTAGATTATGCATTTATGCTGGTTTATTCCTTGTTATTATTTGGTGTTTCACGTTATTTTAATTCCATAAGAAAATCAGCGGTATTTCATATTTCAACTGTCTTGTGTCTGTTTATGCTGCTTGGAGATGCCCTTGAAAATTTGCAAATCTATCAAATCATTCAAGCTTCAGCAACAACGAATATTAATACTAACCTTTACTTGCTCAATATTTTTACTTGGCTGAAATGGGCAAGTATTGCCTCTGTATTCGGTTTGTTTGCTACTTATTATTTTCGTCAGCGTGGTATATTAAACAAGCTTTGCGGCAGTGCAGGCATCGTTTCGTTAATTCTTGCCGTAGTGGCATTTTTTTTACAAAAAGGATTATGGTATGAATTGTTTGCTCTATCTGTAGTATGCAATTTTTTATTGACGGTAATTTATGTTTTCTCTCGAAAAAGAGCATTGCAACTTGCTCTAAATAAAAAATAATCCTATAAAGCTTACTCCTATGATGAGCAAGGCTGATATAAAAAAGTATAGTGCGAATTTTCGGTTACCCTGAATAAATGAATAGACAGTTTTGCTCATTAAATTTGAAGCATTAACAATAAGCAGTGTAATAAATGCAAATTTGAAAGTGATAGACTTTCCGGCCATTTCTGCAAGATTCACCATTATCGGATCTAAGGCAGCAAAAGAGGCAATCACACTACTGACAATAAAACCTGACTCACCAAAAACGACTAAACTTACTTTAGTAAGCAACTTAACAAAGATAAGTAATGTAGCAAATTTCAGTGCCGGAATCAGAGCAAAGATTGGCTTATTATCAATTTTAGTATCTGCAACCTGAGCCTCATCTTTCCTGAAAAAATATAAAGCTAAAATGCCTGCCATCAAAATCATGAAAAGTATACCGGGTATTATACTCATTAAAAATTTTGGATTTAATGGGCCAATTAGCATGAAGATTTGTATAAAACTGGCTAAGTTGGCAATCAGTGCTGCACCCAAAAACGGAAAAACCAACCCAGTTAATTTGCTGCGCTGTGCAAGCGATTGTGTAGCAGATGTAGAGGAGACGAAACCGGCAAAAAAACTGGCTACGGCAAAACCTCTCTTTTCTCCAAGTAATTTACCCAATATATATCCGAATACGTCAATGCCGGTAATTAATACCACCACAAACCAGACCTTTCGCGGGTTGATAAATTCTAAATCTTTAAAACGGTTAAAATCTAAATTCAATGCTGTCAGTATATTATCTAATGCAGGAATATCTTTAAACTGATAACTTACATTTGGCAATAACGGAAGTACAACTACTGCAATAATAGCATAACTGATAAATGATTGTAATTCATGCTGCGAAATAACCGTAGCAAATTTTTCAGTTTTCTGTTTTAATGAAAGGATAAATACTAACAGGATAAAAACCGTTACAGTAATTTGCAAGGGAACCATTTCTGTAATGATAATAAGCCCTAATAAAAATGTAATTAGAGCAGAAAGCTCACTGGTAATGCCGAAATCTTTACTTTGAAATGCTTCCAGTAAAAAGTTGCCCAACAATAGCAAGATAAAACCGATAATAGTGAGAATGGAAATTATTTCGTAATGCAAATTGTAAAACAACCCTGCTAGAGCCCCCAATAAGGAGACCAAGGCATATGTGCGAATACCGCCAATACCCTCAGAGTCGCGTCCCTGTGAATTTTCGCGTTCTAAACCGATAACTCCGCCTAATAAAAGAGCAAGACAAATTTTGGAAAATATACTGTAAATCATCTAATAAATCTGTGTAGTGCAAATTTACAAAA
>CAZPBT010000239.1:0-4411 GCA_964584555.1 uncultured Chitinophagales bacterium | reverse complement strand
TAAGAACTGCAAAGAGCTGGTGCAGAAGCTGCATAAGGTGCGCTCCATGTAACAGTTACAGGAGTAAAAGTGCCACTTGTTCCGGCTGCTGCTGTTTGATTTGGATTTCCGGTAATAGTGATAGGAGCTGCCGGCGAACATAATGCATTTGCAACAACTACTTGCGAACAAGGTGTTGAAGTTACTGTTACCGTATTTCGGATATCGGGATAAATATTAAATGTACAAGCAGTTGTTTGACGAACACAACTTGCTGTTGCTGGTTGAGGTAAAGGATAAGATGAATAAGGTGCACTAAATGTAGTCTGTCCATTGTCAGCTAAGATATAGCCTACAAAAGTATAGGTTGCCGGAGTACAACCGGGGTTTGGCAATCCTTGTGCAGGGTTGTAAATCGAATAAGTTGCAGGATTATCTAAATCTATTGTACAAGCTGATCCAAATGTAGATGATTTGCAATAAGCCCATTTAGTACCCGGGTTAGAGCCATAATAGGTAATTCCCATGGATGCACTCAACGATGAACCGGCACAATAAGAGCCTGAGCTGCAAGACTGACTGCTTACATATGGGCGTTTAACTTGTATCGTAAAATTACACTGTGCGCCTGCATTGCCATCAATGACAAAATAGTAAGTCTGACCAGCAACTGGAGTAAAAGTAATTGAAGTTGTACCTTGGCTTATTGGTGTTAAGGAAGCACAACTACCTCTGAATATTCCAAATTGTATTCCGGTACTTCCATCAACTCCTGCCGTACAAGACACACCTGTAACAGTTAATGTCACCTCGCTATTTCCGTTATTTGCAGGTGCAGTCCATTTATACCACACATCATTTTCCAAGGTGATGGCATCTACGTATTGTGGATCAGGATCGGTACATTCTGCAGTTGCGCCAATATTAGTTCCTGTTTGTGCAACACATAAATTTAAGTTAGTTGCATTGGCACATTGGTCATTCGATGGAATAACGTCAGGTGAACCAATAATATCCGGTCCAGGTGTTGGAACTGCGGTGCCGGTAATAGTTTCTGTAACTTGTACCGTAAAAGTTGCTGTAGGTCTGAATAATGTACCACTTATCCAAACATAATAAGTTTGACCCGGAATTACGAAAGCAAACAAACGTTCTGCACCACCTGTACCTGCTTCATCATTACAACCTGCCGTAACACTACTTTCTGAAATAGCACTACAGGACAGATTACAATCATTAACTCCACCGTCTAATCCTGCCATTGGTCCTAAAACACTTACTTTTACGTCAGAAGTTGCATTGGGTATTACATTAACCTGAACACGACCAGATGCAGGGGCAACGAAGGAATAATAAACATCCTGATACCCTGTACAACCAGCATCTAAATCGGATGATGCTCCGGCATTTGTACCTGATACAGCAGCTGCATTAACCGTAAGTGGTGTGGCACTACACACAACATCATTTTGTACCATGGTCCAATATGGCAAACAAACTCTGCTCAACCAACAATCAGCTCCGGTAACGGTAATCGTTTTACAAACTTTATAAGATGTAACATTATTTAATCCTGAGTATACACCCGGTGATACTGCAGTTAGAGGTGCATTCGTACATACATCCCACACTTGATAAGTAATTAATGCTGAATTTAAACAAGTAGTAGTATTAGCGCCATTCGTTGTTGTTACTTCGTAACCTCGATTGGTTGGAAACTGAACAGTTGTAAATGGTGCCGGTACTGTAAATGTACCACACACTGTGGCTGTTTTTACAGAGGCATAAGCAAAATTAGAATGGCAAGCACCATTTGCAGCAGTTTCATCAAAAGAATAATCATCAGGGCTGGCAAAGTAATAAGATTTACAATCTGCATCATTACAGGATGTACATTGATTTACTCCGCTACATGAAAATGTAGCTGTTGTACCCGTACCTGAACCTGCGGCACCTCCAAAAAAATCTAAATAAAAGCCTTCTTGTGTACCATCATAGTTATCAATCATGATATAGATAACCTGTCCGGCAGTAACCGTCATATTATTGGAAAATAAATTACCGGATGCGCCGTTTGAGTTTCCGTTTGTTGTACCTACTATCCCTGTTGGAGAAGCAGGAGCAGCAAAATTACATCTGTCGGGAGAGCCTAAACGAGGACCGGATGGACATGCACCATTATAAGGTGCAGCTACCGTAGTACCTTGATTCCATACAGAAAAGTCGTAATCTGCTGTACCATTGTAAGGGCGTATGGTAAATTCTAAAGTACCACCTGTAGCAACTACGATTTTAAACCAACGTGTATTTTTTTCTCCGGCAAGCATACAACCACAACCTCCTGTCGGACACTCTTGAGTACCAAAGCCGTCATCCAATTGTTCTGATAATTGATTGTTACAAACTTGTACTGCGTTTGCACAGTTATTAGAGATTTGTGCATTCACATTTAGGGTAATCACTAAAAAAAATGCACTAAAAATAAATAGGTGTAAATTTTTTTTCATAAATATTCAATCAAGGGGGGTTATTGAATAAGTTTTTTTATTTCTGCTAATTGTTTTTGTTTTTCTGCTAAATTATAATTTGGATCATTTTTATATAATTCAATTTCCTTTTCTAATTCTGCCGCTTCTTCTTTCAAGTATATTTTTTTCATGTCTGAAATTGATGAAGAAGATTGGCGTTGAACTTGTACATTTTGAATATCTTCTCTAACAGTATGAGGTTTGTAATTTTCGGATTTAACAGGTTTTAGTTTCACACCCTCAGAATTTGTATTTTTTTCTTCACCTGTAGTTTCTTCACGAATATACGTAGTCGTTAAATCTATATTAATATTATTATTTTCGGGCAATACCTTGCTATCAGCAGCTAGGATTGAGTCTTTATCCAGTTGTTTATCTGAGGGAACTCTTTTTTCTTTATTTTCAGAGGTTACAGATTTTGTTAAAACCTTCTTCATCTTTATTTCAGGCTCAGTTGCTGTCGGAACAGATTCATATATTTTGTCTTTGACTTCAACTGGGTTTTGCTGAATTTGTTTTTCTTGTTGAGGTACAGCATATTTTTTATCCATTCTGCTAGATTGTGCATTAGTTTGCATAATCATAAAAAGTAGTACCAACAAGAATAAAGGTTGTACAAATTTCTTCATAATCAAGGGAGTTGATTTAAATCAAATAAAATTATCAGTCTAAATTTAACTGTTTTTGACGATAGAAACAAATTATTATGCCATTTTTTTTATATGTCTATACAAGTTTCAATACTTTTTAGAAAATAATGGCTTTTTTTTACCTTTGTGGCATGAAAGAACGTGTTTTAAGCGGAATAAGAAGCACCGGAAATTTGCATTTAGGAAATTATTTTGGGGCAATCCGCAATTTTTTAGTCATGCAGGAAAATTATGATTGTTACTTTTTCATAGCCAATTTACATGCTTTAACTACGCATCCTGACCCAGAGCTGCTAAAAAAATCTGTGAGAGCAACATTAATTGAATATTTGGCTTGTGGTATCGATCCGGAAAAATCTGTCATTTACATTCAAAGTGATGTGCCGGAAATTTCTGAACTTTATACCTTGTTGAATATGCTGGCCTATAAAGGCGAGCTTGAAAAATGTACATCATTTAAAGAAAAAATAAAAAAACACAATGAAAACATCAATGCAGGACTTCTCACCTACCCAGTTTTGATGGCAGCTGATATTTTAATACATCGTGCCAATAAAGTTCCGGTGGGAAAAGACCAGGAACAACACTTGGAAATGACACGTAATTTTGCAGTCCGGTTTAATCACAAATTCGGCGTAGATTTTTTTCCAGAACCGCAAGCTTTTGACACAAGTGGTACCCTTATAAAAGTACCCGGATTGGATGGAAGCGGAAAAATGGGAAAAAGTGAAGGCGAAGGCAATGCGGTATTTTTATTTGAAGATGAATCTGTGATTACTAAAAAAGTAAAACGTGCTAAAACTGATGAAGGCCCGTTCCCTGGACAAGAAAAATCCGTAGAAATACAAAATTTATTTTCTTTAATGGATTTAGTATCCGCGCCAGACACCATACAATACTATTTAGATGAATATGAAAAAGGCACGAAAATGTATGGTGGCATTAAGAAACAGCTGGCAGAAGATATCGTAAAATTCACAAAACCTATTCGAGAAAAAATAAAGGAACTGGAAAGCAATCCTAAATACATCAACGAAGTAGCTGAATATGGAGCTGAAAAAGCAAGAAAAAGCGCTGCTGAAACACTTTCAGGAGTCCGTGAATTAATGGGCTTAAACAGCATCTGGCAATAAAAAACTGCACTTTTCAGCTATTATGTAAGTACTATTTTTCTATAACAAAACTGCCGTCTAGCCAAAGGCTAGACGGCAGTTTAAATTTTATTTTTTAGTCAGCGTGATTAATTCTTCACGA
>CAZPBT010000238.1:0-4422 GCA_964584555.1 uncultured Chitinophagales bacterium | reverse complement strand
TTAGAACCTTCCGTAGCAGAACAGATGATCTACCATGGCGACCCCGGATTGAGAATAAATACTCATTACCGACCTGATTATTATATCGATCAGTCTTCAATTACATTTGAACCTAACGTCATTAATACTTCAGCTGATTCATTTTTACTCAAAGTTATTGTTCATAATTTAGGCAAAGCTATCTCTGCAGATTATACTGTAAATGTTGACCGTATTTTAGCAAATGGTGAAGTCAGACATACTTCAGTTCGAGTACCTGCTGCCTTAAATATTGATACCGTATACATCTGGATTCAGGGTGACCGTATAAATGGGTCAGGAATTAATACCTTTAAAATAAAGGTTGATTACAACAACGAAATTGCAGAATATTCAGAATTAAATAATGAAGTGACCATCACTAAAACAATACTGGCAGATGATATCATTCCAATTTTCCCTTATGAATTCTGTATCGTAAACAGTCCGAATCCTGAGTTAGTATTTTCTACAGCCAACCCTTTTGCAGCACCCAAAACTTATATTTTTCAAATAGACACTACAGAGAATTTCAACAGTACTTTATTACAAACTATACGGGTAACTCAACCCGGAGCAACTATAAAATGGACACCCTCCATCTCTTATATCCAAAATAAAGTGTATTATTGGCGAGGTGCTATTGATACCACAACCGGAAATCCGGCGAATTGGCATAACAGTTCTTTCCTATATAACACATCTCTGAATACCGGATGGAATCAGTCGCACTATTTTCAATATAAAAAAAATGCATTTAATACACTTATACTGGACAATGACCGAATGTTTAAATATCCAAATACGACCAGACAAATTAGTGTTCATAATATGCTGTATGACGATCAGAGTGTTGAAGCCTATTGGGACGGTTATTTGATTGCACGTAATGCATGGTCACGTAAAGGGTTTATTTTCTTTGTTTATGATGCCTATACAGGCAAAAACTGGCAGACTTATCAAATTGGAAATACATGCAGAGGTCCCTATCAGGATATCACCTGTAACAGATATCCTACAAATGTTATCGAATTTATTACCTCAAGTACCTTATCGCAGGCTGATGGAAAAGCAGAAAGACAAAGAGTTATTGATTTTCTAAATTCTATCCCTTGTAATGCTTATGTATTAGGTTATAGCTTCTTTAATGCCGGCTACTCTCAATGGGAAGCCGACAGTACCTCTCCTTTAGATCAGACCTTATTTACAGCTTTTGAGCGAATTGGGGTAAATACCATTCGAAATCAGAGAGAAAATGAACCATTCGTGTTCTTTATCCATAACTGTGATCCGGGATTTAATAAAATCCAAATTAGCAGAGCCCCTACTACAAATAATCCTGCGGCCATAATTGATACTACATTTACATTCAGTGGTTCATGGAATAAAGGTACTATGCAATCTACAATTATTGGACCGGCTAAAAACTGGAAAACTTTTCAAATGGATTGGCATGCACTGGAAAATCCATATTACGATTATACCAATGTAAGCATCAGAGGTTTTGATACTTCGGGTACCAGCACTATTTATATGGATAATTTATTAAAAGGTATTCCCATAGATATCAGCAGCATTGATGCTAAAAAAACACCTTTTATTCAGCTTACCTGGAATACACAAGATGATTCATTCGGTACTGCCCCTCAAATGGACTTTTGGCGTGTTACTTATGATAAAGTTCCGGAAGCTGTTGTCAATCCTACTATCCATTTTTCTAAAACAAGAGATACAATCGTGTCCGGTGAAACACTCTCTGTTTCTGTTGCTGTAGAAAATGTTACCCCGATAAATATGGACAGCTTGCTCGTTCGTTTTACTATCAGAGATGCATCAGGAAATATTATAGTAGTGGATCAGCGTTACGCACCACTGCCCGGCAGGCAATATCAAATCATCAACTTTAATTATGATTTTGCCGGATTCAACTTTACAGGACTAAACACCATCACTGTTGAAGTGAACCCGGATAATGACCAACCCGAACAATTCCATTTTAATAACTTTGCTGAATTTACCGTATATGTGTTACGTGACAGAATCAATCCGATACTGGATGTAACCTTCGACGGCAGACATATCACTGATGGAGAATATGTTTCTTCTACACCGGAAATTTTATTGCGACTGAAAGACGAAAACAAGTACCTGGCTTTAAATGACACTAACGAATTTTTGCTATACCTTTACTACCCCAATGCTCCTTCCACGCCAGTTTTAGTCGATTTGCAACAATCTGATATTACATTTATACCGGCCGACCCAGGCAATTTGAGCCGTAACAATGAAGCCCGCCTCATCTTTAAGCCAACATTGCAAGACGGCACTTATGAATTAAGAGCACAAGGTATAGACCGTAGCCGGAACGATGCCGGAAAATACGAATACCGTATTAATTTTAAAGTAGATTCCAAACCAACAATTACGCATGTACTCAATTATCCGAATCCTTTCAGCACTTCCACACAGTTTGTATTTACCATTACCGGACAGCAAGTACCGGATAAACTGATGATACAGATATTCAGTGCCAGTGGCAAAGTAGTGCGCGAGATAAGCAAAGAAGAATTAGGCAACTTGCATATCGGCACGAATGTAACCGATTTTAAATGGGATGGCACCGATATGTATGGCGACAGGCTGGCAAATGGTGTTTATTTTTACAGAGTATATACCAAAAATACGGACGGCACCAACACCGAGTTAAAAGAAACCGGCATAGACAAATTCTTTAAACATGGCTATGGCAAGCTCTATATTATGCGGTAAGTATAGTTATGGGTTTAACGGTAAGGAAAACATAGACGAAGTTTACGGTAAAGGAAAACTGTCAGATTTTGGAGATAGATTAGTTGATCCGAGATTAGGTAAGTTTTTAAGTGTGGATCCGCTACAAAGGAAATTTCCATTTTATTCAGTATATCACTTTGCAGGAAATAGTCCCATAGCCAATATAGACCTTGACGGATTAGAACCACAATTAGCCATATACAAATGGAATTCTTCTCCGGGTTTTTATAATCACAGACTTTATTGGAAAGAGCGTAAATGCGCCCATTGTGATGAATGGGTTCTAAATACAGTAGTTGATGCTGATGGTTCGTTGTATTACGTTGCTAGAAGACAAGTTACAATCTATGGTAAGGAAGAATTCGCATGGTACTATCCTAAAGACCCAGATGCACATTGGTGGTTTGGCTGGACACCGAATGGATATGAAGACCCCAAGGAAACTTTCAAATATTTATCAAAACCATTAGGACAGTTTGCGGATGTATTAGAAAAATCATTTCTTGTTACTTTTGGTACTTTATCGGGTTATGAAGCAGGAGTCCTAGCCACGAGTATTTGGGGAGCAAGCTATGAGTTCATAAAACAATATGGATTAGGAGGTGCTAATATGGAGAAGATAGATTGGGCAAATGTAGCTATTAAAGGTGCACCGCTACCTAAAGGATTAGGAAAAATTGGTGGAGAAATTGTAAGAGATTTATTTGAAGCTGGTGTTGATCATAAAAATGGAAAATTTATTTTCGCAGGTAGTAAAGATAAACCTATTGTAGAGGCAGGTATTGAAGCTGTATCAAGTGCTATATCTTCATTAGTTATTGGAAAATACCAAGAACAATTAAAAGCCGCATTTAAAGATACCGATCCAGCATATATGAAACAGATTGTTGAGCAATTTGTTAAATTTGGAAATGAATATATGAAAGAGATTTTGAGTAATGGTATGGTAGATAAATATAAAGAGGTAACTAAATCTGATAAAAAAGACTAATAAATATTCATGACAACAAGAAATTGGATGTACACTGCTTTGTTTATTATAATTGGAATTTTATTTATTGCGATTTATACCTATCTTGAGAATTCTGACTTAGACAAGAATGCAAAATTTACAGTAGGTAAAATTTATGATTTTTATATAGATACAAAAGGGCATCACAATGTTTTATATACTTTTACTGTACAAGCTAAAATATACAATGATATTACGATGAAAGCGACATTTACTGACTGCGAAAAAGATAGAAAATGTATAGGCAAATGTTATGAGGTACAATATTCTTCAAAGAGTCCAGAAAACAGTACAATGAATTTTGACAAACCATGCAATTGCGATAGTATAAATATAGAAATTCCTCCCCCCAATTAGTTCCTCGCCCTTGGCAGGTGTTATCACCTGCCAACCACGAACTGGGGAGCAAGCTATGAGTTCATAAAACAATATGGATTAGGAGGTGCTAATATGGAGAAGATAGATTGGGCAAATGTAGCTATTAAAGGTGCACCGCTACCTAAAGGATTAGGAAAAATTGGTGGAGAAATTGTAAGAGATTTATTTGAAGCTGGAGTTGATTTTAAGAATGGAAAACTTACAAACGTATTAGATGGTAGTAA
>CAZPBT010000237.1:0-4442 GCA_964584555.1 uncultured Chitinophagales bacterium | reverse complement strand
TTGTCATTAATTGAGGCAGATAATACGGTGATGCGTTGAGGTGAAAATTCGTTTTTTAAAGTATCAGAAACTACATTTCTGGAAATCTCAATTTTAGAATTTGCCGCTTCCATTTTTAATCCTCCTGCATAAAATAAAAGATCATTTAATGTCATGCCTCTTGTATAGTCCATTGTAATAGGATTAATTACAGAACCGGCAATTGATACTTTAAATTTTTCCAAGAAATCATCTTTAGAAAAGATTTTTATTTCGTCTCCTTTTTGAAGTAACAGATTTTCAGAACCTGATGGATTTAGAATGATATCTTTTAAAGAAAATTTTTGATTGACATAGGTATTATCAGGAAGTTTACGTTTGATGTAGGCTCTGTCTAAATAAGCATCAGATGTAATGCCGCCGCCGGCAATAATAATGTCTGAAATTCTATAGCCATCTTTAAGCTCGTATTTACCCGGATATTTAATTTGACCGGCTATTCTTACAAAATTTTCGGGGTCTCCGGTTACCGCTAAAACATTCACTATATCACCGTCATTAAGGACATAATCAGAACCGGAAGAAACCAGTAAATCATAATTTACATCTATAATTTGCTGGGTTTTGCCATTATTACGAATAATCTGAAGGCTCATGGTGTTTGCATCCGGAGCAAAACCTCCTGCAAATTTGACTAAGTTTTTCAGTCCCTCATTTTTCTTTAATTCATATTTAGCCGGCCGGCGCACAGCTCCTCCTATTTTCACTAATTTTTCTTGAGTTCCAACGAAAATAAAATCCCCTTTTTGTAAGTAAAAATTATTATCACTAAGCGGATTAAATAAGAACTCATATACATCAAATGTCTTAACCACTTTTCCGTTTCTTCTGATTTGTATATCGCGGACACTTCCTATATCAGTTATCCCATTTGCGGCATTGATAGCATTGTAAACTGAATTAATAGCAGGTATCTGATAGGTGCCGGGTGATTTAACTTCGCCTACAATATTTACATCTATCGTACGGGAATAAATTAAAGATATTTCATATTTCGTGTTTTTAGAGTCAATGAATGTTGCCAATCGTTTGCCAATAAGTGCTTTTACCGCTCCAAATGTCAAACCACGAACATAAATTCTTCCAAACTCAGGGATTTGGATATAACCATCATCGTTAACCTTAAACTTGTTGTTGTAATCTGCATAACCCCAAACTGCGATATTTAACTCGTCACCTGAATCTAATATATATGAATCAGCTGCTCTTGCATCTGTGGATTTAACAAATGTGGCCAGCTTTTGATTGCCGAAAAAATCATGTCCATAAATATCGTTTGGTGATACATTTGCAGCAGGAGTACTGTCTTGTATGCCTAGTTTTGCTAGGACTGTTGACATATCGTTTTGCTGTGTTTTAATAGACATTAAAATACCTAATATGTCTTCAATTGGGTTTGGAATAGCACTGGCATCTCCGGTGCCTTGGTTATTTGAGTTATTCTTAGCCTGCTCATTCTTTAGGATATATTTTTGAATAATATTAGGATCCAGTCCTAGCATCTGCAATTGAGATGCTGCCGCACCGCTAGCACCGCTTGTGGCTAGCTGAGATATTGCTTTTTGAGCTGAGCCACTTGCAGCAGTTACAGAAGATCCTGAAGAATTAAGCATTCCCATTAAACTACTTATACTCTGAGCATTGGCAGAAAACAATAATAATAAAAAGACTGAAAGTGTATAAAATCTTCTCATGGATTTAGTCATAAAGGTTACAAATGTAGTAAACAAAAGTCAGAAATGGATATAAAAAAAGGGCAACTCATTAGGTTGCCCCTTAAATTATGTTATATCACAAGTATTTAATAATTCGCCGGTGTAAATTCTACCCGTCTGTTTACATGATGTTCCGGCTCACCTGTGGCGTTAGGAATAATATTATCTGTTTCGCCGAAATGTGAAGGCAGGAATCTGTCTCTGGAAATATTGAATTTTTTTACCAGAAAATCAACAGCAGAATTCACCCTGTTTTCTGACAGTTTTTCGTTATATGCTTCCGTGTTTCTCGTGTCGGTATAGCCTTTAACATAGACCTTTAAATCGGGGTATTTTTGCATAACTGTTGCCACCTTGTATAATTCAGGAACTTCTGATGCCTTAATATTATATTTGTCTAAATCAAAAAATATCATTGAAAGTGCCCATCCGGCAGTAGTATTACCACTTTTAATTTCGTTATTGATAAGTTGTTTAATGTCTTGAGGAATGACAGAATCCTTAGGATATTGATTTACACCGTCTACAATAGGCAACATCGGTGTAGAAAATGGCTCTTTATCTAAATGGTCAGGGATACCATCACCATCGCTGTCCAATGTTTTTCCATGGGAGTCTACTTTTGCCCCTTCCGGAGTTTCGGGCTCTTGATCCAGTTCATCTAAAATGCCATCGCCATCTTTATCTTTCACTACAAATGGGTCTTTAATTTTGCTGTCAATAACACTCATATAGGCCTCTAATGGATTTACCCATTCGTTATGTTCTTTTTGAGCACCAATTCGTCCGAATTTATAAGTAACACCAACATTTAAATAAGCATAAGCATCTCTGTTCATTTTTTTCAAGGTAGAACCGTTAGGGTTAGAAGCTAATACAGCATCAGAATGTGCGGAATAGGCATCCAGTTTATCCGTATTGGTAAATACGAAGTTACCTTCTATACCAATATCGAAGGATTTATTACATTTAATTTTCATTCCCATTGCCAAAGGAAACACTACTTCTGTAAATTTATTGGTATATCCTTTCAAATATTGAGAGGGAGAATATAATTTATCATCTTTGGTATTATAGATTTTAGATTCAGTACGAATAAGTCCTACCCCAAGTTTAGAATAAATAGAAACACGTCTTTCTTTCCATGGTTTTTGAGTTTTGTTTGATTTTATCCATCTGTTGATAGCAAAAAACATATTACTCCAGTTGACATAAACATTTACTGTAGCTTGATGGAAAAGTGGTGCTTTAAAATAAACTTCCTGGTTGAATCCTAACTGTTTCCAGTATAATCTGTCTTCTGCAAATCCACCACGCGAAACCGTTCTGCCCAATAATTTTCCTAAAGTATAATCCAATTGCACGCCAAAAACAGGACCGCACATCTTTGTCAGACTGATACCGGCACCCCATTGCAGCTCACTGGGCTTCTTTGTTTGACGCACCCAGTCATAACTTCTGATATCTGTAAATGGTGAAGTAGTACCTCCATGCAGGGTAAGTGACCAGTCTTTCAGGAATTTATCTGTGGCTATGCGCTGAGATGTTTTTAATGTTCCTGAGGTGCTTTTGGTGTTAGATTTGTTTTCTCCCGCTGAGATTAAATTTGTCATGGAGAAAAACAATATTCCAAGCAATGCAATTTTTAGATTCTTCATTGTCTAATTTTAAAATAAATAACAGGTTTGAGTACGAAAATACAGAAACAAAAATATTTTTTGAGCTTTTTGTCCCATATTTTATATAATTTCTCAATTTTTTAATCAAAAATTATGAATTTTACCCAAAGGTGATGCATTCTGTTTTTTCTGATACAATAATTGCTCTTTCTACTCCGGCAGGAATGGGTGCTATAGCTGTCATTCGTCTATCTGGAGAACATGCCATTCGAATCGCAAACGAGTTATTTAAGGGTAAGGATTTAACACAGCAAGCAAGCCATACCCTGCATTTTGGTAAACTGATGGATGGGCAGGAAGAAGTAGATGAAGTGGTAGTCGCAGTTTTTAAATCGCCACATTCTTATACCAAAGAAGATGTAGTCGAGATTTCTTGTCATGGCTCGCCGTTTATTGTCAATAAAATTATCACATTGTTTTTGGCTAAAGGCGTTCGGCTGGCAACACCCGGCGAATTTACCCAACGTGCCTTTATGAATGGTCGGTTTGACTTATCACAAGCAGAGGCTGTAGCCGATTTGATAGCGTCAGATTCGCAAGCCGGACATAAGATAGCCATGCAACAGATGCGGGGAGGAATTTCACAGAAATTGAAAACCTTGCGAACGGCATTGATAGAATTTACGGCACTGCTCGAACTGGAGCTTGATTTTAGTGAGGAAGATGTGGAGTTTGCCGACAGGAGTAAATTTATACAATTATTGCACGATATACGCACCGAAATAGCCACACTGGCTGCATCTTTTAAGTTGGGTAATGCCATAAAAAGCGGAATTCCTGTGGCAATAGTCGGTAAGCCTAATGCCGGGAAATCTACCTTGCTGAATGCCCTGCTGGAGGAAGAGCGCGCTATTGTGAGCAGTATTGCCGGCACCACTCGCGACACCATTGAAGAAACACTGACTATAGACGGCTATTTGTTCCGTTTTATAGATACGGCAGGACTGCGAGAGGCAAATGATGAAATTGAGAAAATTGGTATAGAACGAAGTCATGCGGCAATAGAAAA
>CAZPBT010000236.1:0-4451 GCA_964584555.1 uncultured Chitinophagales bacterium | reverse complement strand
TTAAACCTGAGGGAACTGTACATTCTGCGGTAATTGTAATTGGTAGTGTAATATATCTTGTACAGTTATTGCATGGATTTGCAGCTATCCTTACATAAAAAGTTTTAGGATTTCCTACGGTAACACCATGATTAAAACTTGGAAATGTTGCACCAGAACTACCTGCAGAATAAGTTGTTGATACTAATGGATTTTGGTCGCATTCTGTCGGCACAACATAGGCATTGCCATTTGAAACAAATGTACCACTTCTACTTAGTTGTATAGTTACACTTGTAGATGTTAAGTTTGTAACTCTAGCGATAATTATACTTCTTGAAACTGTACCAAAGCTACAACTAAAGGTACTACCATCTCCAACAGTAGTATATTGGTTAAGTGTTGGGCTTGAAGTATAAGTCTGGGCATTCACATTTAATACACAACTAAAAAATAGGAATAATAAGATGTTAATGTATGTATTTCTCATAAGCGTAATTTTTTTCCAAATTAAGTAACCTCTGTTAATTTGTATATACTAAAAGTTATGAAACTGAAAAAAACGGGGATGAAAAGGAATTAATTTTACAATACTTGCATTTTCACTACTATTTACTTGTATTTTTGTTGAGTGAAGATGTTTTTTCTTTATATTGTTTACCTTTTATTAACATTTGAGCTATATGCTCAACAAACTTTGCTATATCGCAATGCCGGCTATGTTTATTCGATTAATGACAGTGTAAATGGCAGTAATTTTAGTCATTCAAACTTTGAACTGGGAAATGGGTCTTTTTTAGTAAAGCCATATTCGGGTAATATAAAAATAATTCATAATAACTATACGGTTACGCTTCCACATACACAACCTGAACTAAATGCCACTCCATTTATTACAGCTGTATGTAATATTAGCCCAAGTGAGTCTTGGTTATTTTCAGATCAACAAATCATGCACCTGATGAATGATTCAATTTGCAAGATTATTAATATTAAAGAACACTTATATTCTTGTGTGCTTGTAAATAAAAAATTAGTCTATTTGATACTTGAAAATAAAGCATCTCAACATTCCGGATTGTGGCAATATGATGGTCATCGCTTAAAAAAACTACAGGATTTTCCTTTTATTCTTCACAGTATTTATTTCGAGAACAAGAAAATAATTGTTTCAAGATCTATAAAGGATAATAATAAATTGATTTTATATTCTCTTGACTCTTTCAACTTTCACATAACAGATAGTATAATCTATAATTATGGGAATATTTTATTTGTAAAAAGTATAGACCATATCACTACAATTTCGACAAGTCAACCAATTTTCGTTTACCGGTATAACAAAGGACAACAGCGTAGATTTCCAATAAAATTTGCAAGTACTGGTGAAATAATACATAACAGCAACATAGACAATACCTTTCTGACAATTAAAGATAATGAAAAACGTATTTATAGTTTTCAGGACAGCATTCAATTGGAGGCACTTACAGATTTAGGAGCTATAGGCAATCAGTATTTTAAAAATAAGGAATCAGGGAGTCTTATCATGGGCACAGGAACTACGCTTATTCGCATATTTCCCTATTTAAAAGCCTATCCAAATATTTATAATAAAAGCAACAGCAATAATATTTTCTCCATACAACAAAGCAAAAATGGCACACTCTTTTTAGCAGGCTATGATTACAACTTATCTATATTAAAAAATAATACTTTAACAGCAACTCCGATTACAAAGCATCGCTTCATAAATGGAGGTTTTAGTAGCCAAAATAGTGTATTTTTAATAGGTGAGCATGAATATTACGGTGGTGTTATGCGTTTTGATAATAACACATATACTTATACCCGACTTACTGACAGTGTAACAGGTTTCTATTTATTGCCTACAAAAGACAAGCTCTATTTTGCTACTTCTCAAAAAGGTCTATGGTTTACAGATATCAACAATATTTATGGAAATAAAAAAGCTATATGGCATAAAATTACAAGTAAAGACGGCTTATTTGAAGGAAATATCTTAACCTTAACCGAAGACTCGACAGGGAATATCTGGATGAGCCATCCCAAAACTGGCATAGCCGTTTATAATCCCAAAAAACACAAAATACAAACCTTAACGATTGAAAAAAAAGAGATTGATTTTGGTGCTATGTGTTCGCTTACGGATACATACGGTATGGTTTGGTTGGGTACATCACAACGTGGATTAGTTTATTGTGATAAAAATGGAAGCAGTACCCTAAAGCAGTCGGATTTTCACTCAATTATACATCCTTTATTGCCTATTATCAAAAAGATTTCTTTTATAAAACAATGGAGAAATTTTATTGTGCTTGGTGCCGGCAACGATATTTTACTTTTTGATTTAACACTTTGGAAAGAAAAAAAACAAGTACGAATAAGATATTTAAATCCTTTAGCAACAAATTTCACTTCCGAAACGGAGCAAAACACAGTTTTGATTGACAACCAAGACAGTACCATTTGGTTTAGCACCAGTGATATGTTGTACAACTGGGATATTGAAAAATGGATAAAACTGCCTGTTACTCGAATACTGCCTCAAATAGTCGTTAATGGAAAAGAGGCTAAAGAGCATTCAAGAACTAGATTAAGCTATAATGATAATACACTTCAAATAAAGTTGCATTATCAAAGTGCAGACAACTTACCAAGGTACACATCCGTATCATTAGTTAATAATGAAGATTCTCTTATTTTTCAAGCACCTAATTTATTATCTTCTTTTACGTATCCTAACTTAAAAAGTGATAATTATACGCTATATATACAGGTTTGTCAATTTGATGGCAGTATCAGTATTCATAAATTCCCCATTTTTATAGATAATATCTTTTATAAAAAATGGTGGTTTATATTATTTAATTTCTTACTCATCAGCTGTTTTTTTATTTGGCTATATATAATCAAAAGAAAAGCAGATATTCAAAAAAAAGAAATCAGTGAATTAAAATTATTGCACGTACTACAACAAGTAAAGCCACACTTTATGTTAAATTCTCTAAATGTATTACAGAGCGAAGCCAGTGATAAACCTCAATCTATAGAAATTATTGATCGACTGAGTGACAGTATAGATTTACTTTTCAGAAAGAATAACAGCAAAAACATCACCCATTCCATACAAATGGAATGGCAACTTATTTTAAATACTATTCAATTAGCAAAACTAACCAATTTAAAAGACCTTGAGTATCAGCTTCCTAATCAAAAATATATTGAAAAACTGAATTTTAATGTTCCTATTTGTTTACTGCAAATTCATGTAGAAAATGCACTAAAGCATGGTTTATTAAATAAGTTAGACGGTCCATTTTTGTTAAAAATAGAATTTGAAGAAAATTTAGAGAATTATGTTTTTACAATAATGGATAATGGAATCGGTTTTTTAAAATCCAAAGAAATAAATAAATTCTCAAAGAATGGAACAGGTATAAAGAATTGTGAATCCTTGCTAAAAATATTAAATCAATATAACCGAACTCCCATATCCTTTATAATAACAGAGGATGATGTGCCTAATTTTAGTGAACATTTTACAAAAGTAAAGGTTGAAATTCCAAAAAAATACAAATATGAATATCAATAAACAGCTTACGTTTTTAGTGGTAGATGACTATGATGATACCTGTAAAGGTATTATCAATAGAATGAAAGCTTTTGATAAATGGGTTTCTTGTGGCTACGAAAGACATGTTATCAGAGCAATAGACAATATTATTCAAAACAAGCCTGAATTAATTTTCTTAGATTGGGATTTAGCAGGTGGTAAGGCCTTTACTGTATTGGACTATATCAAAAGCATAGATAATTATTTTCCCTACATCATTTTTAATTCAGGCTATTTGGCTGAACACCCTGAAATAGCAGAAAAAGCTCATAACGAATATAATGTAGATAAGATTTTGTATGTCAAGAAACCTATATTTGGTGAACGATTTAATGAAATAGAAAACTATATAAAAGAAGCTGAATCAAAGGCAATAAAAGAACAAGTTAAAAATGGCAAATACGCTATCATTAAAACTACAAGTGGCAGTGTTTTAAATCTGGATTTTGAGTTACTTTTAGCAATTGAACACAATAATGAAACTCAAATTAAATACTTCTATTTCGCAAATCATCCTTTACCACTTTTTATTGACTTAAACTGGAAGTCATGCTATGATTTATTGGATAGTTTAGAAATCAATTACTACATATATAATCAACGGGAAGGATTAATAATAAAAAACTACATAACCAAAGTAAACCTACCCAACATAAGCATTACTGGGCTTGATAAGAAATTCATGGTACCCAAAAATAAACATAAAGAATTTTTAAGCTGGTACCGAGAATAAAAGTAAGCCATATAATACTGTTTTCATTAAAATGGATGCATCATTTTAAAAAATTTAAGATTCCATTCATTTTTAAAATTTTACATTTGCTCAATGAATATC
>CAZPBT010000235.1:0-4485 GCA_964584555.1 uncultured Chitinophagales bacterium | reverse complement strand
TTATCCAATTCTAAAATGGCATGCGATGCTGCTCTGGTTTTTATTGCTAATAACTCGTAATCTGATAAATCTGTGCCATAAGTAGGAATCATTTCTTTAAGTTTAGCCTGCCATGCTTCGCTGCCAAAAAGAGGCTCAAAGCATGTTTTCAGAATTTTCAGCATAATATATACGGATGTAGAGGCCCCGGGAGATGCCCCTAACAGTGCCGCCAGTGTACTATCTGCTGTAGTAATTATTTCCGTACCGAATTCAATAGTTCCACCTTTCTCTTTATCTTTTTTAATTATCTGAACCCGTTGTCCGGCAACAGCAATTTCCCAATCAGTATGATTTGCCAGTGGTACAAACTTGCTTAGTTCATCCATCTTGTCATCAAATGATTTCAGCAATTCACGAATCAGATATTCCGTAAGTTCGATATTGTTTAATCCGGCTTGAATCAAAGGCAATAAATTTTCGCGATTGATTGATAAGGGTAAATCAAGAAATGATCCATGTTTGAGAAACTTGGTGGAAAATCCTGCAAACGGCCCGAACAATAATTCTTTTTTTCCGTTGATAATACGAGTGTCTAAATGCGGAACAGACATTGGAGGAGCACCGTTTGCCGCTTGTCCATATACTTTGGCATGATGTTGCTCAATCAACTCACGATTTTTACAAATCAGCCATTGACCATTTACCGGAAATCCGCCATAGCCTGCTGCTTCTTCTACTTCTGCTTCTTCGAGCAAGGGCAGAGCTCCACCACCGGCACCTATAAAAACAAATTTTGCATTCAGCGTAAACCCTCCTTCATCATTTTCATCTTCCACTTCAATATTCCAGCTCAAATCTTCCTGTTGACTTAGTTTTGTTACGTTTCTGTTGAGATGAACTTTTACATCATGATTTTTTTCAAGATGTTTGAACAAAAGCCTTGTCAAATCGCCATAGTTGACATCTGTACCAATTTCTACTCTGGTTGCAGCCATGATTTCATCATCACTCCGTCCTTCCATCATCAAAGGTATCCAATTATGCAATTCAGCTTTATCTTCCGAATATTTCATTTGACTAAACAAAGGATTTTGAGATAAAGCAGTAAATCTTTTTTTCAAAAAGTCAACATCTTCTTGTCCGAAAACACAGCTCATATGAGGTACGGAGTGAATAAAATCATTGGCTTCTACATAATTTTTTTCAACTAAATAGGACCAAAATTCCTTGGAGATTTCAAACTGCTCCATAATCTTCACTGCTTTAGAAATATCAATATTGCCCAATTCATCTTCCGGGGTATAGTTTAGTTCACATAAGCCCGAATGTCCGGTGCCGGCATTATTCCATGCATCTGAACTTTCGCAGGCTACAGCATCTAATTTTTCGTACACAATAATATTAAAATCGGGTTGTAGCTCTTTTATAAGAGTAGCAAGTGTAGCACTCATAATTCCTGCACCGATTAAGGCTATATCAAATTGCTGTTTTTCCTGATTGTCCATTTATATATATGAGTTGTAAGAAGTGAATAGAGTATTGTGAATGGTGAATAGTTTATTTATTTGGCATAAGGCACAAAACAAATGGCATTAGACTTTTATAGCGAATAGTGATTAGAATTTGAAATTAGTGTATTGTTAATCATTCAAAGTTTCATATCACTAAGGTTTTAAAATTACATCGCTACAGGCAGCACCGCTCGGCACCATAGGAAATAAATTTTCTTCTTTTTCTACAGTTACTTCCAGAACGTACGGTCCATTATGTGCAAACATAGCATCCAATGCCAAGCCTAAATCTTCCCTTTTGTCAACTTTAGCAGATTCGATACCATAGCCTTTGGCAATAGTCACAAAATCCGGGTTTTTTAATTCTACTTGTGAATAGCGATTGTCAAAAAAGAGCTGCTGCCATTGACGAACCATTCCCAGATAATTATTATTAAAAATGACAATTTTAACCGGTAAATTTTGCTGTTTTATCGTACCCAGCTCTTGAATAGTCATCTGGAAACAACCATCGCCGATAATACCTACAACTGTTCTGTGGGGGGCTGCCATTTGTGCACCTATCGTTGCCGGTAAAGCAAACCCCATTGTACCTAATCCACCACTGGCAATCCATGAATGCAACTGGTGGTACTGGTAGTAGCGCATAGCATACATTTGATGTTGTCCCACGTCAGGTATTATTATGGCATCGCCTTGTGTTTTTTCATAAATCAAATGCATGATTTCGCCCATTTTAATACCACCGGATGCAGGATGAATGGCATGTTCAATAACTTCATCCATTTCCATTTTATCCAGGACTTTAAAGCTTGCTATCCAGTCTTTATGATTGTTTTCATTCAGTTTAGGCAATAATGCTTTAAGTGCGTCAAATGCATCGGCATGGATGCCTATGTCAGTTTTTACCACTTTGCCAATTTCTATTTCATCGATATCAATGTGAATGACTTTAGCTTGTTTGGCAAAACGGGTTACATCACCTGTTACTCTGTCATCAAAGCGCATGCCCACGGCAAAAAGGACATCACATTCATTCATCTTTATATTTACTGAATAATTGCCATGCATACCAGGTAATCCAACGAAATTTTCGTGCTCTGGGCTAAAACTACCCAAACCTTGCATAGTAGTTGCAACGGGTATTCCGGTTTTGTGTGACAGCGATTCCAGTATTTCTCTGGCTTGAGATATGATTACCCCTTGACCACTTAGAATCAATGGTTTTTTTGCTGTATTGAGTAGCTGTGCAGCCTGTTCAATTGCTGTCTCATTTAATTTCGGCAGATTGACATAACCGCGCAGATGCGTACATTTTTTATAATCTGTCCATTCCATCAGCTCAAACTGTGCATTTTTAGTAATATCTACTAATACAGGACCGGGTTTGCCACTATTAGCAATAAAAAATGCCTTTGCAATAATTTCAGGTATTTCTGCTGCTTTTGTAATTTGATAATTCCATTTGGTAACCGGCATCGTAATACCTACAATATCCGTTTCCTGAAATGCATCGGTGCCTAATAAATGTTTGGGTACTTGTCCGGTAATGCATACCATAGGAGTAGAATCCATTAGTGCATCGGTAATGCCCGTAACCAAGTTTGTAGCACCGGGACCTGATGTAGCAAAAACGGCACAGGCTTTTCCTCTGATACGTGCCCAACCTTGTGCAGCATGTGTAGCCCCTTGTTCATGTCTAGTCAGTACATGAGTAATAGCATCTTTATAATGCCAAAGTGCATCATAAATAGGCATGATGGTGCCTCCAGGATAGCCATAAATGGTTTCTACTTGTTCTTCGAGCAGGCATTTTATTACAGCTTCTGCACCGGGTATCATTTTTTTATCTGCATCCATGTTTAAAAGGGTATAATTACAAATTTATGCAAAATAGAAGTTTGAATTTGTTTTCTTTTTTTTCATAGTAATTTCTTAAAACAAAGTAAATTTTTCAATTTTTTGTAAAAATCCATTATATGGTATAAAAAAAATTAAAAAATAGCAGTAAGTTTGAAAACTACTAATCCAATAGACTATATAATTTAATGTCAAAAGATAAGCACCATATTAGTTTTATAAAAGGAGTAACCTGGCGCATAGTCGGCACTTTGGATACCATGATGCTGTCCTACATTTTCACTGACAGTATTGGCAATGCTTTGAAAATTGGTATTACTGAAGTATTTACAAAGATTGGACTCTTTTATTTGCATGAGCGAATCTGGTTTTTGATAAAATGGGGAACCACCCTCAATGAAACAGATGAAACACTTGTAGACAGCAATATTTATGATGAAAATAAAAAAGCTGTACTAAAAGAAACGCATACCCGAAGCATCGTTAAAGGTATAAGCTGGAGAATAGTAGGCACAATAGATACAATAATTATCGCATTTTTATGGACAGGAGATTATAGCAAAGCTTTAAAAATTGGATTTACAGAAGTGATTACCAAAGTTTTATTATACTATTTGCATGAACGCCTCTGGATGAAACTGACCAGAAAGTAATATTTAATAAGTAGATGGTGTAATGTTTTTACAAGATATTACACTAATTTTGCAAAAATTTTTCAGAATGAAACACTTAATCTTAGCTTTAACAGCTTTCCTAATTTTTCAGGGACAGGATGTGTATGCTTGTAAAAAGAAGTCTAAATCTTCCAAAAAAACTGCGGATGTTATTGACCAAAAACTTTTTAACTATGCAATTCAGCCTTCCGAAGACTTCTTTGAATATGTAAATTCTAACTGGACTAAACAAAATCCGATTCCTGCCGATAAGGCTTCTATGGACATGTTTGCCATCTTGGATGAGAAGAGTAAAACGGCTGTTAAACAAATTTTAGACAATGCACTTTTAAGTAATGCTGCTGCCGGTACAAACCAACGCAAATTAAGCGACTTTTATAAAAGCGGCATGGATACACTGGCTATCAATAAAGCAGGTATAACCGCAATACAACCCTGGCTAAATCAAATAAATAATA
>CAZPBT010000234.1:0-4493 GCA_964584555.1 uncultured Chitinophagales bacterium | reverse complement strand
ATGAATCTAACAATTTCTTTTCGAGACCACTTTTTCTCTAAATATTCAATATTCGCCTCAAATGTTGCAATGGCTTCATACGTCCAAACCACATCAAACATCATTTTTTATACTTTTTCATGACTTCATTATGAGGTAGGATATTACCACTTTCTATGTCATCCTGGGCACGACGAATAGAAGATTTTAATGCTTCTTCAGCTTCATCCCACCAGTCATACTCTTGTTCAATTGTAAGTAGTGCTTCTAACATTTTCAATGTCTTTTCATCAGCATTCTCGACACCTTTTTTGATTTTTTTTCGTAATTCCACTATAGACATATTATTATCTTTTTAAAATTAAAGATTAAAAAAATCAACATTTTTTTCCAAAGCGGTGCCTACTACAACTATATCTGCACCTGCTTTGTAAGCTACCTCCGCTTCTTTCATAGAGCGAATGCCTCCGCCGACAATCAGGGGTACATGTACCCATTTTCTTACCGTTTTTATCATTTCTGTCGATACCGGAAACTGTGCTCCACTTCCTGCTTCTAAATAAACACATTGCATTCCTAATTGTTCACCTGCCAGTGCAGTACAAGCTGCCAGTTCGGGCTTGTCAGATGGAATAGGTTGTGTGTTAGAAATATAGGCTACTGCAGTAGTTTTGCCACTATCAATAAGTATGTAGGCAGTGGGAATGATTGGCAATTTAGCTTGTTTCAGCACGGGAGCGGCATGCACATGTTGCCCGATTAAAAAATCAGGATTTCTGCCTGATACTAAACTCAACAAGAGAATACCATCCGCTTTTGCACTGATTTGCATGGAATTGCCCGGAAATAAAACAATCTTTTTCTTTGTATGTTTTTTTATTTCGAGAATAAGTTCATCTATATTGTTCTTCAATAACAAGCTTCCGCCGAGTAAATAAAAATCAGCATATTTTGAAGTAGTCTTAATAAATACCGCTACATCCTGAATCTTCAATTTATCAGGATCAATTAAAACAGCAAATTGCCTTTTTCCTTTTTCAATAATCATCATCGGAAAGATACAACTTTTAGCGGATTAGTAACCTGAGTTTGGGATATGCGTTTCAATTTAAAAATAGTTGATTTTTTATCAAGAACCTCCTCCTTGTAATTCCTCTTCCTTGTTAAGTTGGAGGAAAAAATGAGAAATCAACTATTTTATCACCTTATTACTTTTTATCCGAACTCAGGCTAGTAGAGTTTTGATATTGTCAGTCATTTTTTGAGCGGCAATATCCCAGCTAAAACTGCCGGCTCTCAGTTTGCCTTTTTCACCCAGTTGCTTGCGCAATTCTTTGTTTTCTGCCAGTAACTGCATCGCATCTTTTATCTCGTCTTCACTTTCAGGATTAAAATAAATAGCAGCATCTCCTGCAATCTCCTGCAAGCAAGAAGTATTGGAGCAAGCTACAGGTATGCCACACTGCATGGCCTCAATAATCGGAATACCGAAGCCTTCAAACAAACTGGGGTAAATCATAGCCGTGGCGCGACTTAAATATTGATAGATTTCCTCTCTTTGGCAGTTTTTTATCCAGATTACCTCTTGTCTGGAGGGCATATTTTCCAAATAATCCAGTAAATCTTCATTCATCCATCCATCACTTCCTATCAGCAAGAACTTCATTTCATTACTTTTACCATTTTTATAAGCATTAAATGCTTTAAGCAAGCGAAGTATGTTTTTACGCGGGTGAAAAGTGCCGATAAAAATAAAATAAGAAAAATCAAAACTAATTTCAGGCTTACTTCCGGTATTGAATTTCTCAAAATCTACGCCATTATAAATAACTTCTATTTTATCTGAAGGGATAGCATACCGATTGATAATGTCATTTTTTGTGTATTCGGAAACGGCAATAATTTTATCGGCTTTTTTGCAAAATTGAGGCGTATATTTTTTGTAATAATCTGCCACTATTTTTGGGATAAACTGAGGGTAATGTTCGAATGCCAGATCATGAATAGTTAGTAGTTGTGGTACATGAGCAGATAACGAGCAATACCCGTCAGGCGAAACAAACAAGTCTATTTTATCTTGTTTTAGCCGGTAAGGAATGGCATGCTCAAACCAGGCATACCACAATAAGGCATGTCGGGCAGGCGGAAATACCATCTTCGGCACTATATTCTCGCTGTAAATAAAAGCATCATCAAATTTTCTGTCGAAATAAAAATAAAACTGATGTTCCGGCATGAGCTTCACCACACGACTAAATAATTCATTAGTGTAGGTTCCAAGTCCGGCTAAAGCATCTTTAATCAGAAATCTGGTATTAACAGCTATTTTCATGGAGAATTGAATCTATCATTTTGTGTTATAAACACTTATACACATACTGTCGAAAGATAAGGCTTTCGTTGCATATTATATTATGCCGTTTTATGTAAATTTGCAAAAAAACGAAGTATGAGATTTGTTGTTTCCGCAGGACAGTTATTGAAAAATCTGCAAAAAATAAGTGGCGTAATCAGTACGAATACCGTATTACCCATTCTGGAAGATTTTTTATTTGATATAAATTCCAATTCCCTGACCGTTACGGCTACCGACTTAGACACGACTATGTCTGTTTCTATGGAAGTAGATTCCAAAGAAAAATTCAAAGTGGCTATACCGGCTAAGATATTATTAGACAGTTTAAAGGCATTGCCTGAACAACCTATTACTATAGCCGTAGATGAAACTACAAATGCCATCGAGCTGACTACAGATAACGGTAAATATAAGCTGAGTGGCGAAAGCAGTGCAGATTTTCCTAAAGAGCCTGCAACTGAAGATGTGGAAGAAGTAAACTTAGCGGCTTCGATTTTAAACAAAGGCGTGAACAAAACCTTATTTGCTGTGAGCAACGACGAATTACGTCCGGCCATGACAGGCGTATTTATTCAGCTGAATGAGAACGGAATTACTTTCGTAGCTACTGATGCCCACAAATTGGTGAAATTTACCCGTTCTGATATTACAGGCAGTGATGTTTCATTCATTATTCCTAAAAAAGCTTTGAATTTGCTAAAATCAACAGTGCCGAATAATGACACTATAGTGAAAGTGCAGTATAACAAATCAAATGCTTTTTTCACTTTCGATAATATCAGTTTGATATGCAGACTGATAGATGCAAAATACCCTGATTATAATGCTGTAATTCCGAAAGAAAATCCGAATTTACTTTCTGTAAACAAAGATGATTTCTTTTCTTCTTTGCGAAGAACATCTATTTTCTCCAACAAAACCACTCATCAGGTAGTATTGCGCATGGCAGGCTCAGAGTTGACAGTTTCCGCACAAGATTTGGACTTTTCAAATGAAGCCAGCGAAAAACTGACTTGCGATTATAAAGGCAATGAAATGGAAATAGGTTTTAATGCCCGTTTTTTATTGGAAATGCTGAGTGCGGTAGATTCACCTGAAATTAATATTGAGTTATCTACGCCAAACCGGGCGGGTATCATAAAACCGACAGATTTATCTGAAAATGAAGATATGCTGATGCTGGTGATGCCGGTGATGCTAAACAGTTAATAAACACCAACCAAATAGAATCTTAATTTAAACCGTGCAGTTATGTGCGGTTTTTTTCATTTTGATAAATGAAATAAATGTGGATACTTTTCGTTTAGTGCTTTTCGCGACTAAAGGTAGTACGTTCTATTTCATCTGGAGAAATGTACTCATCCGTTTTCTCACATTTCACCACGATGTCCCGCTCCCATTCTTTCAAAGAAAGATTTTTATCTTCTTTAAGAATAGAGTTTTGTTTCACTTTGCTTTTTGGTTTCTTATCAGTTGCTTTATTAAGTTTTTTAGTTCCCATAGGTTAAAGATACAAATTCCGTAATTTTATCATCCAGATTTTTAATTACAAATCACATACCAAATGAGATTATTTATTTTAAGTTTTTTCGTAGCTGTCATTTTTACGGCTTGTCAAACAGATGTAAAAACACTAGGGAAGAAATTTACGGAAAGTAACCCGATTAGTGTAGACGAATTGATTAGCAAGACTAAAGCTGCGGGGCATGTAGACCAAGCACAGGTAACTGGCAAAATTGACAAAAGCTGCAGGTCGGAAGGTTGTTGGTTTACCATAAAAGACAATAACGGTGCTGAGGTTTATTTGGATATTAAAGACAAAGGATTTAAGATGCCGTTAAACAGTCCTGAACGTCAGGTAGTAGCCTTAGTAAATGCCGATACGAGTGTGGCTGCAGAGAGTGGCGTTAGCATAGATGTCAAAGGGGTGATGTTTAAATAAGCGTTAATAGCTTAAAAAATAAAGAAAGAGGTTGTTAAAATGCAAAAAAGCCTTATCTTTGCACACACTTTTGGATAATTTAAGAACTAAAGGTCGATTGGTTTAATTTTTTAAGCTTATTTACTCAACCCTCTTAGATTATTTAGATTCCGTAGCTCAGCTGGTAGAGCAATACACTTTTAATGTATGGGTCCTGGGTTCGAATCCCAGCGGGAT
>CAZPBT010000233.1:0-4560 GCA_964584555.1 uncultured Chitinophagales bacterium | reverse complement strand
ACCTCTAATGGCGAAGCAGCCATCATTGATCCATTGCGCGAAACGCAACCTTATCTCGACCGTTTAACTAAAGACGGAGTAAAATTAAAATACATTTTCGAGACACATTTTCATGCTGATTTTGTGAGTGGACATTTAGACTTAAGCAAAAAGACAAATGCAGCAATCGTGTACGGACCTTCTGCACAACCTGAATTTGAGGCCATTATTGCCGAAGATAATCAGGTTTTTGAGATAGGCAATATTAAAATAAAAGTATTGCATACACCGGGACATACGATGGAAAGTACTTGTTTTTTGCTGATTGATGAAAATGGAACCGATTCGGCTTTATTTAGTGGAGATACGCTATTTTTAGGGGATGTAGGCAGACCGGATTTAGCACAAAAAGCGGCACATTTAACTCAAGACGAACTAGCTGGATTGCTTTATGAAAGCATATACAATAAAATTTTGCCCTTAGCTGATGATATTACCGTTTATCCGGCTCATGGCGCAGGGTCAGCATGCGGAAAAAATATGATGAAGGAAACTGTAGATACACTTGGTAATCAAAAAATAATGAACTATGCATTAAATCAACCGAACAAAGAAGCCTTTGTAAAAGCTGTTACTGACGGATTATTACCCCCTCCTGCTTATTTCGGTATGAATGTGGCAATGAACAAAAAAGGATACGAGCGTTTCGATAATGTTTTGCAACAGAGTTTAAAGGCACTGAGTGCCGACGAATTTGAATTGGTGGCTGAAACAAGCAACGCATTGATTTTAGATACCCGCAGTGACAAAGATTTTGCTGTAGGTTATATTCCGCAGTCCATAAATATTGGCTTAAATGGCGATTTTGCTCCTTGGGTAGGTGCAATGATTGTGGATGTCAACCAACCGATATTATTAATCACAGAGCCCGGAAAAGAACAAGAGGCCGTTACGCGTTTAAGTCGTGTTGGATTCGACCATGTGTTAGGCTATTTGAATGGAGGATTTGCGACATGGGAAAAATCGGGTAAAGAAACTGATCAGATAAACAGAATCACTGCTGCACAATTTTCAAAAGATTATTATGACAACAGTAAAGTGATTGACATAAGAAAAGAAAGTGAATATGCAGCCGAACATATTGAAGATGCTTTCAGCAAACCCTTAGCTTATATCAACGAGTGGATTAAAGATATCAATCCCAATGAACATTTTTATATGCATTGCGCTGGCGGTTATCGGAGTATGATTGCTGCGAGCATTTTACAGGCAAGAGGATTCAGAAACTTTACTGAAGTAGAAGGAGGATTTAAAGCTATTTCAACAACCAATATTCCTAAAACAAATTACGTATGTCAAAGCAAAATTTTAAATTAATAAGTTATGCAATAATTGCATTACTGGCATTTGTTTTATTCAAAAACAATTTTGCACAAACAGATAATTCAGCCTTAAAAAAAGCGATAAAAAACGGGGCATTTCTGGTAGATGTGCGCACACCACAAGAGTTTTCGAGTGGCAGTGTAAAGGGAGCCGTCAATATTCCACTGAGTGAAATTACTCAACGCATCAGCGAATTTAAAGGCAAGAAAAATATTGTGGTATTTTGCAGAAGCGGCAACAGAAGCACTCAGGCTAAAAACATATTAGAACAAAACGGAATAAAAAATGTAATTAATGGCGGGCCCTGGCAAAACGTCAATCAAATAATAAACCCATAACTCAACTGAATGCAAGGCTTGGTAAAAAAATATGCACTGATTATCATTGGAATTATAGCAGGAGCAATTGGCGGTTATCTCTACTATAAGTTTGTAGGATGCGCCAGTGGTACTTGTGCTATTACCTCAAAACCAATAAACAGTACACTTTATGGTGCATGGATGGGCGGATTATTATTCAGTATGTTTAAAAAAGAGAAAGCAAACAATTAAAAAACGGAATAAAAACAAAAATATGAATGTAGAAAATATTGTAAAAGAAAATGCAGGAACAATAGTGGATGTTCGTACGCCTGCGGAATTTATGGGTGGACATGTTGCAGATTCTGTAAATATTCCATTGCAGGAAATACCCTACAGAATGGAAGAATTAAAAAACATGAAACAACCTTTGGTGCTTTGTTGTGCAAGTGGAAACAGAAGTGGTCAAGCTACTTATTATTTGACACAAGAAGGCATCTCGTGTGTAAATGGCGGCAGTTGGTTGAGTGTTAATTACTTGAAATCTTTAGCTGTATAAATTGTTGAATTTCTGTTAAAGACAATTTAATTACAGAAAACAGTAAAGAATACAAATTACCGGGGCGTATTTAACAACTTTGCAAAAAGATAAAGCAGTAGCAGTAAATGATATTAACTGCAACCACAATGCAAAAAGAGTATGCCGGGTGTTTCCACGTATTAATATCGTGGAAACATCCGGTTTATATTTTAATTAAAAAGAGTCGGATTAATTGATATGGATTGAGTAGCTTCATCCATCCTTCATTACTCAACAATATATATATTGTATTTATATCTATAGTATATTTATATTACATTATTGTAAAAGCAAACATCTTCATCACACAGATGCTAGTGGCATTTTGAAACATTATTCGTAATCTCATGTGCTGTTTATTTTTATAATTTATACCACATATAGACATCGATTTTTTTTAGGATTAACAATGTTTTCCTTAAAAAAATTTAGTTACGCATAGCAAAATACAGGAATCACCAAAGCCGTTACATTTTTTTTACTGACTATATTTACTAACTCAACCAAAATGCAATATATATAATTATTAATTTTATACTTTATAAGTGATTTAAGCCACACAACAAGTTATTTAATGATACGATATAGTATTTAATTACTTTATCAAAATCTATATCTTTGAATTTTATGACAACTGTTCTTTATAACAAAAACATTTTTTTATTCGCCTCATATTCTGCTTTGCTTTTGGATAACTAGCTCGTATCTTTGCACAAATTTTTTTCAATGGAATTATATATCAAAAATGTGAAAGACAAAGGCAGAGGTGTTTTTTGTACTGTAGATTTAAACGAAGGCGATATTATCGAAGTATGTCCTGTTATTGTTTGCCCTAAAAAAGACTGCAAGCATCTGGACAAAACTCATTTATACCACTATTATTTTATGTGGAGCAATGATGGCAAAAGTGCAGGCGTGGTTTGCGGTTTCGGTGCTATGTATAATCATGCATATAATCCCAATGCCATTTATGAAACATTTTATGAAGATGAAATTTTCAGGGTAAAGGCACGCAGACATATTCCCGCAAATACAGAAATTACAATCAATTACAATTTTTATCCCGATTCGCAAACCCCCGTTTGGTTTGACACCGAAGGTCTGGAAAAACAAGCTAAAGAAAAAGTCGAAAAGAAAAAATTGAAAAAGGCTGACAAGAAAGAGAAGAAAAAAGCTAAAAAAGAAAAGAAAAAATAGAATTTGTTTTCTTAATTCATTCTTGACTAATTATGCTTAAATTCGGTTTACTTTTTTCACCTTAACTTCATAATTAAGTATGGCATTTTTAGTTGATGAACCATTAGAAAACTCTCAGAAGAATAAAGTCTCTTTACTTATCATCGTAGCCGCATTGGGTTATTTTGTTGATGTATATGACTTGGTTCTGTTTGGCGTTGTGCGTGTAAGCAGCCTCAAAGGCATAGGCATTACCGGAGATGCCGACTTAGGACTCATAGGCAAAATGCTGTTTAACTGGCAAATGGGCGGTATGCTTATCGGTGGCATTTTATGGGGCATTTTAGGTGATAAAAAAGGCCGACTTTCCGTTTTGTTTGGTTCCATTTTTTTATACTCTGTAGCCAATATTCTGAACGGCATGATTACCACAGTAGAGCAATATAAAATCTTGCGTTTCTTAGCCGGCATTGGTCTTGCCGGGGAGCTAGGTGCCGGCGTTACACTGGTAAGTGAAAGCATGAGCCGCGAGAAACGCGGATACGGCACTATGATTATTGCCAGTGTCGGTGTATTTGGCGCAGTTGTAGCCAGTTTGATAGCCAGCAAATTCAACTGGAGAACCAGTTATTTTATTGGTGGCGGAATGGGAATAGTATTATTATTAATGCGCATTGGGGTGCACGAGTCGGGAATGTATGCCAATATTAAAGAAAATACAAACGTATCGAAAGGCAATTTGTTGCTTTTGTTTAGAAACTTGACCACATTTGGAAAATATATCAGCGTGATTTTAGTGGGTATTCCCATTTGGTACACGATTAGTTCTTATATTTTTTTTTCAAAAGAGATGGGGCAAGCTTTACACATGGCTGAAATTCCTAATCCTGCAAAAGCAATTATGTTCAATTATATTGGCTTAAGCTTCGGTGATTTGTGCAGTGGCTATATTAGTCAGCGTTTACGAAGCCGGAATAAAACCATATTTTTATTTCTTTGTTTGTCTATTTGCGCTATCGCATTCTATTTATTTATCGGCAAAAACAGCATCAACTTATTTTATACGGCATGTACCCTTATCGGGTTTTCTGCAGGTTATTGGGCTGTTTTCAATATTACGGCAACAGAACAATTCGGTACAAA
>CAZPBT010000232.1:0-4594 GCA_964584555.1 uncultured Chitinophagales bacterium | reverse complement strand
CGCAGCTTATCTTAATGATGTAACTAAGGCTGTAAATGGTGTTTATGTTTCTTCAACACTGGAAAATACATTGTACAAAATCAAACGCAACGGGAAGGTAAAAGAAATTAAACTCAAAAATGCCAACTTAAATGGAATAAATGGAGTGTACCGTCGTCCATTGGGAAAAGTATTTGTTGCCAATTTTGGCCATGAAAATGAGCAAAACGGTAACGTTGGAAAATTCGGTGTGGTTCGCAAAAAATACAAACAAATTAAAAAACATGGTATTAACGATGGTATTGCATTAAAAGGTGGAAAAGTGGTTTATACGGACTGGGTTGACAAAACAAAAAACGGAGGTAATGTCATTACCGTTAAAAGAATAAACGGTAAAACCTCTAAAGTAGATTTACCGGTTGCTATTGGCGGACCATCAAGTATTTATGCAGACAGAAGACACCGAATTTTATGGGTGCCATCAATGACTGACAATAAAATCGTAGCCATTCCATTCTCAAAGCTTTAAAACACAAAATCATCAGAGCTGACTGCGTGTACTGTATCATTTAAATTCTAATCATCTCAATCTGAACGTTATGAATATTATTCGCCTATATCCGTTTCTCATGCTTGTAGCATTTATCAGCATACTATTCACTGGATGTGCTACTAAAAACAATAAAAGTGCTACCCATACGGTGCAAGTAAATACTCCAGCTAAAAGTGAAGAAAGAATAGCGGCAACCAATCTCTTGCAAACAGAACAATTAGCCGGCGGTGTAACTTATAGTAAAGACACGTTGAAAACAAAAGCAGCGTTAAAGGCATTTAAAGAGAGATACAGTACGGCACAGCTCCAAGTCATCATGGCTTTGAACAGATTAGATCCTAATCGCCTTAGAACGAATATACCGCTTATTATTCCAGATACCGTATTGGCTACATTTGATTCTTACAGCCCGTTTCCCAATCAACTGCAAGCAGGGCAAAACATTCCAAAATTAGTTGTAGTTAACCAGCGCATACAATTATTTGCTGCTTATGAAAATGGCAATTTGGTAAGATTTGGTCCTGTAAGTACGGGCAAAAAGGCAACTCCTACTCCCAACGGATTATATCATACTAATTATAAGAAAAAATCTAAGGTTAGTACTGTAGATGGTGATTGGGTAATGCCTTGGTATACGAATATCCACAATACAGAGGGCATTGCCTTACACCAATATGCATTGCCGGGTTATCCTGCCAGCCACTCCTGTGTAAGGATGTATGAAAAAGATGCTATGTGGGTCTATAACTGGGCAGATGGATGGCAGCTTTCAGACAATGGTCAGAAGGTATTAAAAAACGGAACTCCGGTTTTGATATTTGGGAAATTTGATTTTGACCAACCGGCATCCTGGAAAGAATTACCGACAAATCCAAAGATAATGGAACTGAATGCCGAAGAACAGCAAACGCTTAATGAAGCTTTAAATAAAATCATTGGAGAACAACCATCTTAACCTGTTTCTTTATACATGAAGATCTTGTAAAATAAACCAAAATTCATATAAGACGCAGCACTAAAAAACAGAGCAATTTTGACATAACAAATTTTATTAACTGCGTAAAAAAAACAACATGAAACACGATAAATTCTATAACGAAACCCACAGAGTAGTTTTTTTGTCATTCTTCATCTTATTATTCTCATCCTGGATGTTTCTGGCTTGTAAATCTAAAAATGAGGGGGCTGAAAACAAGAACAAGGAAACTACGGTTACACAAACCACCACCGTTGAAACAAGCCCCACTCAGGAATGGGTGCGTTTTAAAACAGACGCAGAAAAAAAGATTCAAACGTATCAATCCCGTATAGCAGAACTGAAAGCTAAGATTGCTAAGCACGGTACTCCAAATTTGGATAAAATGCGCAAAAACAAAATTAATGAGCTGGAAAAGAAAATAGTTGCTTTGCGCACTTCCATAGAAAATGCAGAAACGCAAACGGTAACAGTTTCAACGGAGACCATCAAAACCATGCAAGTACAACTTGACAGTTTAGAAACAGAGCTGAACGGATTTTGATCGCTATAATTTCTTTAAAAAAACAATTTTTAACTTATAAAATTTATTATCATGAACAATTTATTGTACATCATTGCAGTCATACTTATTATAGGTTGGGCTGTAGGCTTTATAGGCTTCCATGCCGGCGGGCTCATTCACATCTTGCTTGTTATTGCTTTAATAGCCGTTATTTTAAGAGTAATACAAGGCAAAAGTCCTGTTTAGTAAATCAACAGCTAAATTATTAATCACAAACAAATCAACACGACCATGAACAAAAGAAATTTAATTATCGGTGTATTAGCCGGAGTAGCAGCAGGAGCTGCCCTGGGAATTATGCTGGCCCCGGACAGTGGCGCAAATACGCGCAAGAAAATCTTGAACAAGAAAGATGAGTACGCTAAATCATTAAAAGATGAATACAAGCGTTTATTGAAATCAGTAAACAGCGATTTGGACGAGTTGCAATCAGATATTGATAATATCGCAGCTGAAATAACTGATGATATTGAGCAAAAAGCAAATCAGGCTAAAAACGCTTACAATCAAACAAAATCTACCATCACAGAAAGCTTGAGCTAATCTTCTGTAAAATTAAACCCGTAGTATGCCATCTTCATCATCTGCTTTTGAGCAACTTGCCGAACAAGGACAAGAATACGTGAAAAGCTCGTATGAACTGTCAAAGCTAAAAGGCATCAATGCAACAGCCAATATCATTACCGTATTAATTTCAAAACTGAGTATTGTGCTATTGGTTGTGTTGAGCTTGCTTATGCTGAGCATCGCTGTTGCTTTGTTTATCGGAAAGATGCTGGGAAATGCATACTACGGTTTCTTAATCGTATCGGTCGTTTATGGCATACTAAGTGTACTGGCTGCATACTTCTTGTACGATCGAATTAAGACTCCGATAGCAAATCTTATTATCTCTCACGCATTAAACGACTAATCATGGCTACGATAAAAAATCAGCAAGATCTGCAAAATGCAATCCTTACACTAGAGGTGCAGCAGCAAAAAGAAAAAGATGAATTAAGCGGACAGTTTAAAGAAACCATAGAGCGTATAAATCCAGCCAATTTCATAAAGCACACTTTCAAGCAGATAAATAAGACAGAAGAATGGCAAAGAAACCTGATCCGGACGGCCGTAATGTTAGCCATAGGCTATATTGCCAAACGGTTGATTGACCGTTTTATGCAAAAAGACAGAAGTCACTTAGTGAAATTTATCGGCGGAGGATTGCAAGTTGCCATTGCTACCTGGGTTGCTAAAAATGGCATGAGATTCCAAACACTTATCTTTTCTGTTCTGTCCGGGCTTTTAAAATCTTATACTGGGCTTTTTCTTCCTAAGGCTTAGAACATATAGACGTAGAACCTAGCTAAAACCAATCAGCCCTTAGATACTCAAAGAAATAGTTAATACCTGCGTTTTAGAATATGATTTTATTTATACTGCCCCAGTCGGAGCAGTTTTTTTATTGCATTTAATAATAGCATTCTTGGTTGTACTCATAATAAAGAAAGGATAGTGGAGTAATATGGAAATTATGTAAGAAATGGAAAACATGTTGTAACACCAAAACAGAGGACGGTTATTAAATTCGTATTTGAATTAACAAGATAACACAGATTTATGTGTCTTCTTTTTAACAAATTGCAAAGATAGGGTTTGCTCAAAACTGTCAGATATGAAAATGGTATTGAATATATTGATACTGATTTTGATTATTAGTTGGATAATCTTAGTTGTGTTGAACACACATAGCTATGCCATTCATGCATTGCTTCTGATAGCGTTTATACTGGTGATGATAAAAATATTCAATAAAGGATAAGATCAAAAGAATGCATAAGAAATCAACGCTTTTTAAGAATTTATATTTTCTCACACTACGAATAGATGTTTCTATCAAACGCATCAGCAATATTTCGAGCGAGGAAATTAATATGCTGCTGAAAGCTTATATACTTGGACAGAAGCAAGGAAAGCAAATACGCCAATAAAATTAATTAACAAAAACACCATTACGTGCTTTGTGGCTTATCTCTTACGGTTTCATAATCATTATTGTAAATTGCATTTGCTTTTGCCAGTTCGGCACCGAAATATAGGATTATGGCAGAATAATATACCCAAATCAGCAAGATAATAAGCGTACCGGCAGCACCATAAACACTTACCAGTTTTGAACTACTCAGATACCAGCTTATCAGGTATTTGCCTATCATAAACAAACCCGAAGTAAAAAGAGAAGCGTTATAAATGTATTTCCATCTTAATCTCTTGCGGGGTAATGTTTTATAAATCAACAAAAACAATACACTCACCACCAAAAATACAATGACATTGTTTATGATAAATAATAGAATGACTTTCGAGTCTTTGAAATAGGCAAAAAGATAATTGCCTGCTATGTCTAAAATAGAATTTATAAAAAGACTGACCATTAACAGGAATGACAAAGAGCCTATCATAGACAGTAATAATATTTAAATTTGTACTTGGTGCCAAAAACCTTTATACTTTCCGGGCTCAATTTCCAAGAAAAGAT
>CAZPBT010000231.1:0-4600 GCA_964584555.1 uncultured Chitinophagales bacterium | reverse complement strand
TTTTATAAAATACAAGATACTGTTTTGGCAATGGCTAGGATGCTTCGTTCCTGGGTTCATGGGGACTATAAAAACATATCAGTCAAATCGATAATTGCAGTTGTTGCAGCGTTAATTTATTTTGTTAATCCATTCGATTTGATACCTGATTTTATACCGGTAATTGGTCAAATTGATGATATCTTGATTTTGGGCTATTTAATTAAAATTGTCAATAAAGAAATCGAAAGATTTATGACATGGGAAGAAAATCAATCCGGAGTAAAATGAAAAATGAAAAACAAATCAGCTTTTTGTCAGGACTAATTCATCGATATTTTCCCGAAACGGAAATTAAAGTAGCAGCTCTGTTAGCAGACTCAAAAGTACTGGAGTTTTTTTCAAAACGCATTTATGCAAAAATTGATTCTTCTGTTCAGTTTTATGCGGATAATGCTGAACGATTAACCTACTTGATTGAAATTATTGGAGCATGGCAGCAAAAAGAATATACCGATATTCATGTCTCAAAATTATTTGTCGGTGGATTTGTACTTGTTTATACAGCTAGTCCAATAGATATCATTCCCGATTTTATTCCATTCATAGGTCGATTAGACGATAAACTATTCTTGAATAAATTGATGAATATCTTTGATGATGAAATTGAAAAGTACAAAGAATTTAAATTTCGTCAAGAAAAGTAGTTGTTGAGTTAAGTGAGATTAATTCATTTATATTTATCTCATCGTCATTCTGCGTTCACTGTCGAGTTTTAATGCTGTAGCAATCATAAATGAAAATGAAATCAAAGATGAACCTCCGTAACTCATAAATGGCAAAGGAATTCCTATCACGGGCAATAAGCCGATGGTCATAGCAATATTAATTGTGAAATGCGCAAAAATAATAGCGACTACTGAATAAATATATACTCTCCCGTAAGCACTTCGCTGGCGGTTGGCCAATATCAAAAGTTGCTGCATCATAGTAACAAACAAGCCAATTAAGATGATAGATCCTACAAATCCAAATTCTTCGCCAACAGCAGAAAAAATAAAATCTGTAGAAGTTTCCGGTACGTAATTATAACGGGTTTGTGTACCATGCAAGGGACCTTTACCGAAAATTCCTCCTGAACCAATCGCTATCTTTGACTGATTTAAGTTGAATGCGATTCCACGTTTAGCTTCTTTTGAAATTTCTTTGCCCAAAATAACATTGATACGGTCGCGCTGATGTTTTTCCAGCACATTATTAAACAATAAACTAACTGATGCCGAAAGTATACATGCAGATATTGTAATAATACCAATCAATTTTACCATGTTTTTGTTTAACCAATTCCAATAGATAAGAATTGCCCCAATTGCCAAACAAATGCCAATGATGATATATTTGTTGACGACAAGTGATAAAACAGCTATGCCAATTGCCAGCAAACCCAGGTAGATAAAGACATCTGATAATCCTTCACGGTTAAATACAAAAATGAAAGATAAAAATACCAAACAAGAGCCGGCGTCGCCTTGGGCTGCTACCAATAATAAGGGCAACCCAACAATAGCATAGGCAATAAGATGTTCGCGTGGCGTTACAAACCGCATGTTCGGTGTGTCAAAATATTTGGCTAAGGCCATTGCTGTGGCAAACTTGGCAAACTCTGTAGGTTGTAATTTGAAAAATCCCAGATTTATCCAGTTTTGGTCTCCTTTAGTTTTTTGTCCGACAAATAATACCAGCAATAACAGAAAACAAACTAAAACATACATTGGATAGGAAATAAACTGAATAAACATCCTGTCCATGCTGATGATGGTAAAAAACATTAATCCGGACACTACTGCCCATAATATTTGTTTCATATAGCTATACTTGAAGCTAAATGTTTCAGCCGAAAATGTGCCGTTATATTCGGTAGCAAAAATGGAGAATATGCCCCAAAATACGAGAATAACATAGCACGTCAGTACTATTCTGTCCACCGGATCATATGCTCTTTTGTAGCTGCTCATGTTATTCATTTTTTGGCAAAATGCCCTGCTGTTGTATTTTTAATAGACTGTCTTCTTTTCTTTTTTCCTGTTGTTTTTTCAATTTTTCAGCGTCTGCTTTTTTTAAGGTAGCTGTTTTTATCGAATCCGCTTTTAATTTTGCTTTGATAATTGAATCTTTTATTGCCCGTATTTTATTTAAAGAGTCTAACAGAATTTGTTGCGAACTGCGGGCACTGTCCATTTTGATTACTGTTTTAATCAGTTTGGTAGTTTCCATTTTCTTCTGCAAGGCTTGTCGCTTTTTAGCAATTGTGTCATTCAAGTATTGTTCTACCATGAGAGAGGCTATTGGAGCAGCATATGTAGCCCCAAAACCTGCATTTTCTACAAACACGGCAATGGCTATTTTAGGATTTTCTTTTGGAGCAAATCCCGCAAAAACGGAGTGGTCTTTACCATGAGGGTTTTGTGCAGTTCCTGTTTTTCCTAAAAACGTAATTCCCGGTATTTGGGCAATTTTTGCTGTGCCCGCAGATACTACTTTTTCCAATCCGTTTGTCACAATATTGTAATAGGCTGTATCGTACCCGGTTAAATGTTTTGTCTTTTTGGGAGTTCTGATTTTTTTATCTTTTATAAGATAACGAGTTACAGTAGGTGTAATATACCATCCTTTGTTAGCAATAATAACCATGGCATTCGCAATTTGCAAAGGTGTAGCCAGAATTTCTCCCTGCCCTATAGCATCAGAAATGATTGTTGCTGCCCGCCATTTTCCTTCTCCAAATGCTTTATTATAATATTTTACAGAAGGCAGATTTCCCTTTTTTTCTCCCGGAATATCAATGCCTAATACTGAACCATAACCAAAAACATGCATCATGTCCCACCATTTTTGATATCCGGCAGCCGGAGATGCAAAGGTAGAATCCATCACAAAATCATTAAAGACTTTACAGAAGTAAGAGTTACAGGAATATTGCAAAGCGGTTTCTATATCCGGTATGGCATGCACACCATGACATTTTACAACGTGGCGGCCAACCCGATAGCCACCCGGACAAAACCAATACCAATCTTTGGTATGAATATTAGCTTGCAAGGTAAGCATGGCTGCTGCGGCTTTAAATGTTGATCCCGGAGGATAAGCCGCCTGTATGGGGCGGTTCAGCAATGGTTTGTAGAAATCGGTAAATAAGACATTGAAATTATGACGACGATATCTTCCTGTCAATAAATTTGGGTCGAATGTGGGAGAACTTACATAGGCTAAAATTTCTCCTGTAGATGGCTCTATGGCTACTACGGCTCCTACTTTTCCTGCCATGAGTTTTTCGCCCAATGCTTGTAAATCTGCATCTAAGCCAGTCACCATATCCCAGCCCGAAACAGGCTCTTTATCTTCAGTACCATCTTTATATTTGCCTTTATATGCATTTTTTACATCGACCAACTGATAATTGTAGCCCTTTTCTCCCCGCAATAAGCTGTCATAATAACGCTCTACTCCGGTTGTTCCCATATAATCACCCAGCTCATATTCTCCATTCGATTTTGCAATCATGTCTTCTGTTACTTCGCTTAAATATCCGAATACAGCAGCGCCGGAATGATAAGGATAACGTCTTACCGTTCTGAGCTGATAAGTAAATGATGGAAACTGAAATAAATGTTCTTGAAAGACTGCAAAGGTCTGAGCATCTACTAATTTGATGAAAGGGGTTGGTTTGTTTGGCGTTGTTCTGCTGATTTCATCCAGCTTTTTTCTTACAAATTCTATTTGTGTATTCAGTAAAGAACACAATAAAGCCGTATCTAAATTTTTTGTTTTGTTCATTTGAATCAGTATGTCGTATACCGCATCATTGTAAACCAAGACCTTGCCATGACGGTCAACAATTAAACCTCTTGAGGGATAAACAACTTGCTTTTTTATCACATTGTCTTTCGCCATGGATTTATAAGTTGGCGATAACACTTGCAAAAATAATAGCCGTACTAATAGTATTATCGCAACTATATAAATAGCTTTTTCTAAAATACCGCTCTCGTTACCTCTTTGCATGTACTAATCCTGAAATTACTCTTTTGTATTCCGCATAAAAAATAAACTTATCAACCACACAATAAATAACGAAGCAAAAAGGCTTAATATTGTTTTAAATAACGTGTGGAAGAAATTTGTAAACCCAAATGCTTCAAGATAAAAGAAACATAAATGGTGAATGGAAAACAATATAAGTGTATAATAAAAATACCAGGTAATACCTTGTTTATTTAGGGTAGGAACATCCAGTTTATCCCACCCGGATTTGGGTTGGAACGTGTCAAGCACATAGCTTCGCAAATAGGCAATGAGCAAAATAGATGCTGTATGCAATCCACCGCCATCACTGAATAAATCTATCATGATACCCAATGTAAACGCACTTAATAAGACGATAGTTCTGTTAGTAAATACAGGCAATAATAATACAGCCAACGGATAAATCATGATATAAATGCGACCAAAAGGCAATTGATTAAATAAAAATACCTGTAATACAAAAAGTATGACAAAACGAAAAATATTATTTAAAATAAATTTATTGTTCATCTTGTATAAGTCGTTGTAATGAGTCCAG
>CAZPBT010000230.1:0-4603 GCA_964584555.1 uncultured Chitinophagales bacterium | reverse complement strand
AGATTTCAGTACTTCTATTCTGTCTAAAAATAAATTGGATTTCTGGAAAATAATAACCGGCGCCATCTCATCAAAAATATATTGTGCATCACGCTCCAGATTTTCAAATTTGACATTAAACTTGGCACTTTTCATAATTTGCTTTATAGCTAAAGTTGAAAAATGCGTGCAGTCTATCACCTCCCTTATTTCTTGTTCGTTGCCCGGAATGGGCTTGTAGTCCGTATAATCGAAGTATTCTATTTCAGGATTAAAACTTTTGTCATAAAAAATTTTACGGGTGATAGAGTTGTAAAATGTTTCCGAATTGAGTCGATAAGGCTTTTCTTTGATTACCTCCGAATATGTTTTTTTAATCTGTTTCCATGTACTGATATCAAACAACGAATCACCTAAAAGTTCAGTAGTTTTTGCATGCACTTCTTTTACATAATTACCAAAAAGTTTATAGCGTTTTTGTTGGTTTTTATAAATGTCGTGAAATTTTTTTTCTTCAAAATAAGCTTTAGCACACGAAGTTGTTTCATTAAATGTAAAGAGCAAATCGTCATATTTTTCGGCAATGTAGCGGGCAACTTCCTGCACTTTTTCGTTGGTCGTCATCATACTGAATAAATTATTTTCCAAGATAAGTAAATTCCGTTAACCGTGCTGAAGAGCAAGTGTACTAATTACTTAAATTACACTCAGATGACAACTGTTGGCAGCACCCAAACAGAATAAATCTTATTTTTACTGAAAATAGTAAAATTTGGATATTGAATTTTTGAGAATTTATTGTCTGAGCAAACCTGCAGTTACGGAAGACTTTCCTTTTGACGAAGAAACTCTGGTTTTTAAAGTCTGCGGGAAGATATTTTTGCTGACAGACATCCATGCCGATCCATTAAGTGCGAATCTTAAACTTGAGCCTGAATATGGCCTTGAACTGCGTGAACGATATAACTGTGTACGGCCGGGTTATCATATGAATAAAGTGCATTGGAATACGGTTACCTTTGATGACGAGATGACACATCGTGAATATCTTGATTTAATTGACCACTCGTATAATCAAGTGGTGAAAGGCTTGCCAAAAAAACTGCGTGATGCATTATAAGCTGAATCTTTTATTTACACTCCTATTTTGTAGCCTGTTATATGGTTACAGCGAAAATAATATTCAGCTTTCAAAAACATTTAAAGGGACCGTTTTATACGACTCTAAAAAAGGTGACGAAAATCTGAGTGACTCCATTATCCGTATAAACTTTAATGCAGAAAATACAACGAACCAAAAAACGTACTACTACATCAGTATTATCAATCCGGTATTAAATAAGATAGAAATTGATGAGCTTGATTCGACTTATCTTTTAGGTGATAAAGAAAAATTTGCAGACCGGATTTTCTACCACAGTAATTTCGTTTTTCCGGTAGTTTTGCAACCTAAAGAAAAGAAACATTTTGAGATTCGCATCTTCCCACAAGCTGAAAATTTACAAGTAAAAGCAACCTTGCTGCCTGAAAATGAATTTATCAAATTCAGCAATCATGACAATTTCTTTACCGGTGTATTTTTCGGCATCAGCTTTATGTTTATTCTGCTTTTAATCTCATTTTATATTTACAGCAAAAGCAAGTTTTTCATCTACTATTTATTTATTACTGTCTTTCAGATTTTGTTGTTTATCTATTACAGTGGCATAGGTTTTCACCGCATATGGGCATATTCTAATTTTATTCAGCAGTATTTGTGCATTCCGCTTTTTGTCGGGTATTTTATCTTTCATATTGAGTTTATCCGTTTCTTTTTCGTGGCCGAACTGCGTAAACAAATCTATAAAAAACTATTTCGTGTGCTGATTATTTGCAGTTTGTTTGCTGCGTTTATTTTTATTTACATCAACTATCATTTCTACCATAAAAAAGATTTTTTCTCCATCGCATATACCTTATTGCAATTTGCTATTGTCTGTTATATACTAGTCATTTTTTTATTGTGTTTTCTGAGTTACCGTGATTCAAAACAAGCTCAAATTTTATGGATTTTAATCGGCTCGTTTATCCATTATCTGAGCTGGATATTTTTTCTGAATAATATTTACGGAAGTTCCACAATCTTAAACCACATTAATGCATGGATGCTGATACCCGGCAATCAGTTTATTTCCAACATCAGTTTTATCTTGTTTACGCTCGAAATTTTCATCATCAGTTTTTTCATTGTTTACAATTATCATTTTCTCATCAGGCAAAACATCTTGTCTTACAAAAGACTTTTGTTCTTACAGAAAAAAAATATAAATACCTTTATTTTAGGTCAGGAAAACGAACGTGAAAAGATTACAGAAATTATCCAGTCTGAGTTGGTGCTCCCTATACAACAGCTGAATCAGGATTTAACGAATTGGGAAAAATCTTACCGGCACAGTGACAAATTATTATCCAAAATACATCAGGAAATGGAGATTGTGCTTCGCGATATCCATCATATTACTACCAATTATGTAACGCCTGATTTAGAACGCATGCCACTCCATGAGTTGCTGTATACTGCCTGCGACAAACTGACTGAAAACCATGAATTGCGCATCGAATCCGAATTGCCTCTCTCTTACTCTTTGAATGCCGTTGCCAATGTACAGCTTTATCGCATCTTTCAGGAATTGTCAAATAATATTCTCAAGCATGCTGTAGCTGATGAGGTTTTTATCCGGTATTATAATCAAGACCAATCGCTGGTTTTTATTATAAAAGACAATGGGTTGGGCTTTCAGGAAGAAGCAAAGCACGGATTGGGGTTGTTGAATATTCAATCCAGATTAGATACAATGAACGGCAGTATGCACATACAGTCAGTTAAAGAAAACACAGGCACGCATATCATTTTGATTTTACCTTTATCCGATATCAGATGACAAAAAAATTCAGCATATTAATTATCCTGTTAAAATTCAGTCTGGGATTTGCTGAACAGGATAGTATTTTCAATCTGATAAAGGAAATGCGTTTCAAAACAGCTACATCCTATTTGCAACTCAAAACGAACTCAGATACCATTGTTTACAGCTTGCAGCTGATCAACAGCACCGGAGAAGAGCAGGAAATCATTGTGGAGCTGCCCTCCGAACAGTTAGACAAAATTGATGTAAAGCTATATGATATAACAGGATTAATACAAGAACAAATCTTCCAGAATAAAAAAATTGAAGATCGTGTCTATTATGACAGAAATATTGATTTCCCATTTACCATCGGTAAATCGGCAAACTTTCGCCTTGATTTTATTTACCACCAGAAAGACATGCACAATATTTTCAAGCCGGAAGTGCTGGTATGGAAACGAAGTGCGAAAATAAACCGCATGCAGGCATTAGAGCTGACACGTGGTGTGTTTTATGGCATTTTGGCACTGTATATCATTATCTCTCTCTATCTTTATTTTTTAATAAAAACCAGAAATTACATCTATTACAGTGCCTATCTTCTATCCGGAACACTCTATCTTTTTGTCAAGAACAGTTTTGCTTTTGAATATCTGTGGCCAAATTATCCGCATCTGGATTTTCTGATGCGCAAAGTAATGCTATCTATATATTTACTGGCATCAGTTACTTTCTTGAGAGGATTTATCAAATCCAGAGTGAAAGCAGTAAGGTTGCAGCGCATTTCCAAACAATTTATTATTGCCGGCATCTTTATTACTTTTATCTCCTTTTTATTCGGCTTATTAACTCCGCAGCTGCAACAACTTTTCAAAATTTCGCAAAGCATCTTTGCTATTGCCTGTTATATCATGATCTTATTTACTTTTATCACGGCTTACCTGAAATCTAATAATCGTTCCCTTATTTTTTTTACGTTAGTTTACTTTTTATCTTTCTCCTTTTTCCTTTTTTATCCGCAACCGGAATTTGCCCGCGATTTCTTTGGTGTCAGTCTCGGGCAAATTTACACCTATAGCAACGCATTTATTATCGCCATCATCATCAGCTTTACTACAGTTTATCGGGTATTGTTTATTCTTAGACAAAATGAAAAAATGAAAACTCAGATGAGCGCACTCTATGTTTCCAACAATTATGCATTGGTAGAAGGGCAATACCGCGAGCGGCAACGTGTAGGGCAAGAACTGCATGACGGTATTGGCGTTTTGCTTTCTTCCGTAAAGATGAAAATGAGTGCGCTGAAAACAACTACACCGGAAGATAAGATTGCCTTACAAAAACTATTACAAACTACTGATAATATTTGCACTGCTACAAGAACATTATCGCATGTTTTTTTACCGCCAACGCTAAATAAATTTGGAATAAAAACGGCCTTACAAGATATGTTTGATGCATTCAAAACAGGCTCAAAAACAGACTTACCCTACACCATCCTGATATCTGACAAGTTGAGCTTTGTATCACAAAACACTATTTATGATCTTATTCAACAACTGCTTGCTTACTTTAAACAGAACCGTCCCGACACTTTACAAATCAGGCTTGTAGAGCTAAAAACAGAACAACGTGTACAACTTCGCATTGTATATTCCGGTATAAAACTTAATCCTGCGCAACCTGCTATCCAAAACTTGCTTTCTACTATTGAAGTATTGAACGGCAAATATGAA
>CAZPBT010000229.1:0-4698 GCA_964584555.1 uncultured Chitinophagales bacterium | reverse complement strand
AAGCTCAATTAAAAGAATAATCTTATCAAGTAACCTTTTCTGACATTCCTTATAAGTTTCTTGTTTGCTTTTATAAAAACAATTGCACGAAGAAGACTTTTTTAATACATTTATGATTCACCTTATCTCTCGATATGTTGCGATTAAAAACCATACTTGTATTGAATCGAATTAAGAGATCCTTTCTTTTATGTATACTGCTTTCCTGCACGTTCATGCAGAAAGCTGAAACTATTCAATCACTACAAGATTCTGCAGATTTTTATAAATTAAAAGACTATAACAGAACACGTTGGTATGCTTCCCAAATAATTGAACAAGCAGAGCTCACTAAAAATAATTTAGCGAAAGCTCAAGCTTATGTAAGTATAGGCACGGCGCATTATTACACTGGAAATCAAGATTCTGCCTTGTATTTTTATTTAGAAGCACTTAAAATTTTTGAGACGAAAAAAGATAAATCAGGTATAGCTCAAGTTAAAAATGAATTAGGGGTTTTATTTCTCAAACAAAAAAAATATGCAGAAGCCAAGTGGGTACTGTTTGAATCCATCAATAGCCAAAAATCAGCTAAACCTTTATCAGTAATAGCCACGTCTTACAATAATTTAGGTTTGGTATATGCTGATTTGCAAATGCCCGATTCTGCTGAATATTTTTTTAATAAGGCTTTAAAAACGTATCGCGAACTTAATGATAAACTTGGAATTTCGTATGCCTTGGATTACTTGAGTTCAATTTATGCCGGTAAAGAAAAATGGGAAGATGCAGAAAATGCACTAAAAGAAAGTATTTCATTACGTTCACAACTGGCTGATAAAACCGGAACGGCTATTGCCATTAATAATTTGGGTGAATTATATCTTTCCAAAAAAAATTATGCCGAAGCTCTCCACCAATTTAAATTAGCTTCTGACTCTGCACATAAAATCAACTATCTTGACCTGGAAGCATATACTTATAAGATGCAAGCCGAAACTTATAAGCAATTGGGCGATTATAAAAATTCCGTATTGTATTATGAAAAATATCAGTCATTAAACGAAGAAATTCTGAATGAAAAACGCATCCGGCAAATTGAAGAATTGAATACCCAATATCAAACGGAGAAAAAAGAAAACGAAATACAACAACAACGATTAAAACTCAGCAAACGCAATGTGATGCTGTCTGCCCTTTTGCTTATTTTGGGTTTAAGTCTTGTATCATTTTATTTGTTATACAACCGTTACAAACTCAAGCAAGAAGCGCGCTTACAAGAAGAACTGATGCAAGAACAGCAAATGCGTACTAAGGCAGTATTAGAAGCGGAAGAAAATGAAAGGCAACGCATAGCTAAAGAGTTACACGATGGTGTCGGACAATTACTTTCTGCTACAAAATTAAATCTGAATGCTGCATCTAATACTACTAATGAGAGTAATGCTGCTCAACAAAAATTGCTGAATGGCATTGAGCTTTTGGATGAATCTATCAAGGAAGTGAGAAATATATCGCACAATATGATGCCTGCTGTTTTGCAAGAAAACGGACTTTGTGCTGCTATTGAAGATTTTATCCGCAAAATCAATCAAGCCGGAAGCCTTAATGTAACGCACACGATTTACAATTTACAACAGGACAGATTTGATAAGACCGCTCAGCTTACCCTATATCGCATTATTCAGGAAATTTTCAACAACATCATAAAACACGCCAAAGCAACAAAAGTAAATATGGAATGCGTGGGACATGATGATGAAATTGTTGTCATTATTGAAGATAATGGCATCGGTTTTGATGCTTTAGCAAAAAAAGAAGGCATCGGTTTAAAAAATATTCGCTTGAGAGTAGATTTTTTGAAAGGAAATTTCGATATTGACAGTGCTAACGAAAAAGGGACTGCCTCCATATTGGAAATACCTTACACTACTTAACTATGTTGAAAGTAAAAATAGTATTGGTTGATGACCATCAAATGCTGATTGATGGATTAAAAGCTATTTTAAGTCAGTATAGTGATATTCAGATTATAAAGACATATACCAATGGAAATATATTAATAGAAGAAATCAATCTGCTCAAACCCGATTTAGTATTGACAGATATCAGCATGCCGGTAATTGACGGCTATGAATTGACCAAAGAAATAAAAAAAATCAATCCTGAAATCCAGGTCATTGCACTATCTATGTCGGGCGATATTACTAGTATTAATAAAATGCTGGATGCCGGCATTTCAGGATATGTCTTAAAAAATGCGGGTAATGAAGAGCTGGTGGCTGCAATACACAAAGTAGCCGAAGGCAAGATGCATTTTAGCGATGAAGTGCTGGCTGAGATGTCGCGCTCTGCAAATACAAAACAAAATAAACAAGATAAAATCAATCTCTCCGACAGAGAAATAGAAATTCTCAAGCTCATTTCGCTTGAACACAATAATGCCGAAATTGCTGATTTATTATTTATTTCTGAGCGTACTGTAGAAACACACCGCAAAAATATGATGCGCAAAACCAACTCAAAAACCATGATTGGCTTATTGAGAACAGCCATGGAACATAAGTTGATTTAATTACAAATAATATCGTATTTTTATCCAAACTGCAAAGCATCTGCTAAATCTGACTTATGAGCAATCTTTATTATTTTGGCGAATACGTATCCTATAAAATTTCATCCCTGACGAAATACAAAATTCATTCGCCTTTTATTTTCAAGTTAGTCACAGAAGTATTTGAAAAAGAAGTAAAATATGATGATTACGAAAGAATAGAACAAATCAGAGATGGTTTATTGCACGACAAACGCATCATAGAAGTAAATGACATGGGTGCAGGATCAAAAACATTTACATCAAAAATGCGGGCTGTTTCAAAAATTGCCCGAAGAAGTGTAAAAAAAGAAAAATACGCCCATCTGCTTTATATGATGATCCGTCATTACAAAGCCAATTCCATTTTAGAATTAGGCACTTCGCTCGGAATTACTACGGCATATTTGGCATCGGCACATCGAAATGTACATGTATATACAATTGAAGGATGTAAAAACATAGCAAGCATTGCAGAAGAAGGCTGGAAAAAACTGCTGTTGCGCAATATAGACCTTACCATAGGAAATTTTGATGATGTACTGAAAGATGTTTGCACGAAAGCCGGTAAATTAGATTTAGTTTTTATTGACGGCAATCATCGTGAAATACCGACTATCAATTATTTTAAAATCATATTGCCTTATTGTCACAATGATACGGTTATTGTTTTAGATGACATCCATTGGTCGGAAGAAATGGAAGAAGCCTGGGAGTATATTAAAAACCACGAAAAAGTAAGACTTACTGTAGATATCTTTCAAATGGGCATCGTGTTTTTACGTGAAGAATTCAGAGCCAAACAACATATGCAGATTAGCTACTAATAATAAAATAAATCCGGCAAATGACAATACGATTATTTATTACGGGCGGCACATTTGATAAAGAGTATAACGAGCTCAACGGTAAGTTGTTTTTTGAAGACACACATGTTCCTGAAATGCTCGATTTGGGCAGATGTAAATTAGATGTAGATATCCGCACACTGATGATGATTGACAGTTTAGAAATGACGGAAGAAGACCGAGCCATCATTGCATTAAATTGTATAAAATGCGAGGAAGATAAAATCGTGATTACACACGGAACGGATACCATGGTAGAAACTGCTAAGATTTTAGCCGATAAAATAAAAGATAAAACTATCGTATTAACCGGGGCGATGATACCTTATAAATTTGGCAGTTCGGACGGTCTGTTTAACTTTGGTGCTGCACTAGCCTTTGTACAAACATTACCCAAGGGTATTTATATTGCAATGAACGGCAAATATTTTGATTGGGATAATTGCAGAAAAAACAAAGAACTGGGCTTATTCGAAGTAATTCATCCTGAATAAAATCACAACTAATAAATATGCAAAAGAAATTACTAAGTATTATCTTCTTTTTCCTGTTGAGCAGCATCGCAATTTTTGCAGACATCAAGACTCTAACCGAGCAGCAAATCAAAGAAATGGTAAGCCACAAATGGCGACTTACAACTATTGAAGTAAAAGGTAAGACGATACAGGTTACAGATGATAAACCTCAGATTGCGTTAAAATTCAATAATAATGGCACGATGGATGAATATGCCGGAGACAAACATTTTACGGGCAACTGGACTTATACGCATACCGACTATACCATTGAAACGAAAGATAAAGATGGGAAAGAAAAACATACCATTTTAGATATTTCAGATAAACTGCTAAAAATGACAACCAAATTTATGGGGATGAAAGTGGTTTATGTTATGAAACGAGTAGATTAATCAAAAAAAAATAAAAAATGCTTACTGTATCTTATGAAATAAAAGCTCCTGTTAATAAAATCTGGAGTGCGCTCACAAATAAAGACGAGATGAAAATCTGGTATTTTGATATTCCGGATTTTGTTTTGGAAGAAAATGCCGTTTTTAATTTTTATGAACCGGGCGAAAACAAGAAATTTCTTCATCGTTGTACTATCCAATCCATTCAACCGAAAAAAAAATTTCAGCACACTTGGACCTATCCGGCTTATAGTGATGGCGTTTCAGTAGTAACCTGGAATTTGGAAGAAACGGATATGGGAACTTTAGTAAAACTAACCCATGAAGGACTTGAAAATTTTGAACATGCCGGTTCAGATTTTGCTCTT
>CAZPBT010000228.1:0-4754 GCA_964584555.1 uncultured Chitinophagales bacterium | reverse complement strand
ACCAATACCTACATTTCCACTTTGAGCTGAAATCTTTAAAGTGGATAATAATAAAATAAAACTAAAAATTGTAAAACATTTTTTCATAAGCTGATTTTTAAGTTAAAGATTACTTAGGAATAAAATTAACGATTCATTTTCAATTTGTCAATATCTTAATTAATATTTTTTATAAAATAGAAAATATTATAAATATTAATAATGAGTTGCATACAATAATTGTCAATACAGGTGTCATCATGTCTGAGCAATTTTCTATTGTCCTGAGTTCGGGTTAATAAAAATAAGTCAAAAAATAAGTTGATTTCTCAATTTTTCTAACTTAACAAGGAGTAGGAATAAAAAGGTGCTGGTTATAGATGATAATACCAACTATTTTAAATAGAAAAGCTTATCCCAAACTCAGTTATTAAAAATTTTTCTATGCCATCCTTTGCCTCATTTTCAGGCACTTATGTTAAATCAGTTTAAAATTTTCAGGCTTTTCTTTGGAAATTTAAAGCTAAAAAACTACTTTTGCGCTCCGTTTAAATCGGAAATGAACATTTGTCAATAAAAAACTAATCATTCAATGAATACATTATCTTACAGAACCAAGACTGCCACGCCGAAAGATATCGTGCGCAAATGGTATGTGGTGGATGCGGAAAACCAAACGCTTGGACGTCTTGCTTCCAACATCTCCAAAGTATTACAAGGTAAAAACAAACCTACTTATACAACGAATATTGATACCGGTGACCATGTTATCGTTATCAATGCCGAGAAAGTAGTATTAACGGGTAAAAAAGTAACCGATAAAGTGTATGTGCGTCATACGGGCTACCCGGGCGGACAACGATTTTTAACTCCAAAAGAGGCTTTTGCAAAAAAACCGGAGTATGTTATTGAAAACGCTGTAAAACACATGTTGCCTCGCACGAAATTAGGCAATGCGATGTACAAAAAATTACATGTTTTTGCAGGCGAAAAACATGCGCACAATGCACAAAATCCTGAAGTATTAAAATTTTAATTAAAAATAAATGGCAAAAGAAAACATCAACGGATTAGGTCGTCGTAAAACTGCCATCGCTCGTGTATATCTGAAAAGCGGCAGCGGTGTGATTAAAGTGAACGGCAAAGATATTAACGAATATATCACCATGAAACAATTAGTGGACAGAGCACTTCGCCCACTTCATGTATTAGATGCGCTGTCTAAATACGATGTTACCGTTAACGCAAAAGGCGGTGGAATCAAAGGTCAGGCAGAAGCTATCTCTTTGGGAATTTCCCGTGCACTGGTAAAAAGCGATGAAACCGTGAAACCGGCTTTGAAAGCAGAAAATCTGATGACTCGTGATTCCAGAATGGTAGAGCGTAAGAAATTCGGTCGCAAAAAAGCTCGTAAAAGCTTCCAGTTCAGTAAACGTTAATTTCAAAATTTTAATCAACAGAATTATATGTCAAACGCTAAAATATCTCAGCAAGAAATGTTGGATGCCGGAGTTCACTTTGGTCATCTTAAGAAAAAATGGAATCCTAAAATGTTGCCTTATATTTTTATGGAGCGCAAAGGAATTCATATCATCGACCTGAATAAAACGCAAGAGAAATTGGAAGAGGCTGCGGCTGCTTTACGTTCAATTGCAAAATCAGGCAGAAAAATATTATTCGTAGCCACTAAAAAACAAGCTAAAGAAATTATTGCAGAAGCTGCTCGCGAAATCAATATGCCTTATGTAACCGAGCGTTGGTTAGGTGGTATGTTGACGAACTTTGTAACGATTCGCAAATCTATCAAGAAAAAACAAAGTATTGAAAAAATGCTGGGTGACGGTGCATTAAACAATATCACTAAAAAAGAAAGACTGATGTTGGGTCGTCAGCAACAAAAACTGGATAAAGTATTGGGCGGTATCGAAAATCTTCCCCGTATTCCGGCGGCTTTATTTTTAGTGGATATCTCTCACGAACATATCGCTTTAGCTGAGGCGCACAATTTGGGCATCAAAACAATCGGTATCGTAGATACAAACAGCGACCCTACTAAAGTAGACTTTGCTATTCCGGCTAATGATGATGCTACAAAATCTATCCAGTTAATCACTAAATATCTGGTAGATGCCATCAAAGAAGGTTTGTCTGAACGCAAACGCGATAAAGATGAAGCAGATGCCAAAGCAACCGAGACAGAAGGGGCAAAAGAAGCATAAGCCGAAAGTTAATAGTTAATAGTTGTTTGTTGCATGGTATAATATTTTCTATCTGCAATTTCCTCATTATCGAATTATCAAATTATCAAATTAAATAAACATGTCAGTAACTATATCAGCATCAGAAGTAAACAAACTGCGTCAGGAAACGGGTGCAGGCATTATGGATTGCAAAAAAGCCTTAATCGAATCTAACGGAGATTTTGAGGCAGCAATCGACTATTTAAGAAAAAAAGGAGCGAAAATCGCCGCTAACCGCTCAGACCGTGAAGCTAATGAAGGGGTTATCATTGCCGTAACTACAGAAGACGGCAAATTCGGATGCGCTGTAAACTTAAGTTCAGAAACCGATTTCGTGGCAAAAAACGAAGATTTCATCAATTTGGCAAAATCTATCGCTAATGTTGCGTTAGCCGGAAGAATAAAAACGTTGGAAGACTTGAACAATGCACAGCTTGACGGCATTTCCATAAAAGATAAATTATTGGATACAGTTGCAAAAATCGGTGAGAAGATAGAAGTGAAAAAGTATGAAGTGGTAGAAGGTGAGGGTGTTGTTGCTTATATCCACATGGGCTACAAGATGGGTGTTTTAGTGCAGTTGAATAAACCGTTGACTGACGCAATTACTGCAGCAGGAAAAGATGTGGCGATGCAAATTGCAGCCATGAACCCATTGGCAGTTGACGGAAGTGGTGTATCGGATGATGCTAAAAACCGTGAAAAAGAAATTGCCATGGAAAAAGGAAGAGCAGCGGGCAAGCCGGATAATATTCTGGAAAAAATTGCAGAGGGCGCAGTAAACACGTTCGTTAAAGAAAACACTTTATTGCCACAGGCATTCGTAAAAGATGGAAGTAAAACCGTTGAGCAATATTTACACTCGGTAGATAAAGACCTGACGGTCGTATCATTCAAACGAATCACATTGTCTTAGTAAAATAAAAAAGAGAACTTCGGTTCTCTTTTTTTTTGTCATTGTCGTAAAAAGATGTAAATTAGAAATATGAAAATTCATTGTAAATATATTCCTTGGTTTGCATGTTTGTATCTATTCTTGTTTTTTCCTGTAAGAGAGAAAATTCAAAAAAATTATTGCTGACTTAAAACCGGATGTTATCGAATATTATACTTTAGATGGATTGATAAAGAAAACAATAAATTATACGAATGTGGATTTAACAGATATTGATGGTAATTATCTTGGAAAAGGCTACCTACATTCTTCTTATAAATTAATAGACTATGCGCTACATTAATGAATTCAAATTGCAGTTTTTATAAATCCTTTGCTAATTTTGTATAATGAGTATAAAAGAGACGATATTAAAAGATGTAAATGCAATAGAAAACCCTCTTTTGCTAATGCAGTGTTTTGAATATATTCAATCTATTAAAAAGTTGGAATTACTAAGCTCGAATAGAACCCATGTGCTGAAATTTGCAGGGTTACTGACCGACAAACAGACTAAATCTATGATGAAGAGTATAGATGATAATTTTAACACAATAGAGGGTGAATGGTAAAACATATTGCATTAGATACGAATGTTGCAATTGGTTTGCTCAATAATCAGCAGCACATTTATTCAATAATAGAAAAATTTGATGTTATTCATCTGCCTTTTATAGTTTGTGGGGAATTATTGTTTGGTGCAAATAATTCTATGCTTTCTACAAGAAATTTGAAACGTTACATCCAATTTATACAAAGTTGCTCTATTTTAGATTCGAATATTTTAGTAGTTGAAAACTACGCTGCAATACGATTACAATTGAAACAAGACGGTAAGCCGATTCCTGAAAATGATATTTGGATAGCTGCTGTTTGTGTAACAAATGAGATACCACTCTATACTTTAGACAAACACTTTAAACAAGTAAAAAATATTAAATTGATATAACTAATTTTATGAACAAACCAATCAAACGCGTATTATTAAAACTCAGTGGTGAGGCCTTAATGGGCGACCAACAATTCGGTATTAATGCCGATACATTAGGAATTTTTGCCGATGAAATTGTGCAAGTCATAAGAGCAGGCTATCAAGTAGGTATTGTCGTAGGCGGAGGCAATATTTTTCGTGGGTTGCAAGCCGGAAATATCGGCATCGAGCGCTCCCAAGGCGATTATATGGGCATGCTGGCTACTGTCATTAACGGCATGGCTTTGCAAGGAGCTATCGAGTCAAGAGGCGTATATACCCGCATGCTTTCTGCCCTGAATATTTCACAAGTGTGCGAGCCGTATATTCGTAGACGTGCCATCCGGCATTTAGAAAAAGGCAGATGTATTATTATGGCTGCCGGAACAGGGAATCCATTTTTTACAACCGACACAGCGGCGGCATTGCGAGCCAATGAAATCGAGGCCGATGTAATTTTAAAAGGTACCAGTGTGGATGGTGTTTATACTGCCGACCCTAAAAAAGATCCCAATGCCACCAAATACGACACGATATCCTTTAGTGAAGTACTGATGAAAAATTTAAGAGTAATGGATCAAACGGCATTTGCTTTGTGTAAAGAAAATAATATGCCCATAGTAGTGTTTAA
>CAZPBT010000227.1:0-4800 GCA_964584555.1 uncultured Chitinophagales bacterium | reverse complement strand
CCATTGGGCATTTGTATGTGCAACAGGTTGCAAATGGTAGGCGCAATATCCGTCATAAATACTTTTTCGGTTGATTTTCCTTTTTGTATATTTTTGCCGTAAAACAATAATGGAATATGTGCATCATACGGATTCCATAAACCATGTGTTGTGCCTTTGCTGCCATATTCATCATCAATAAATGCAGGCTTTAATACCAATAATAATTGACCGCAACGATTTGGGTAATATCCGTTTATAAACATTGATTTCATAACATCAGGCAATGTTTCTTCTGCAATTTCTGTGTAGTCTAATACCCGATCAATCTCATCATATTGGATTAAAAAATCTATAGCATCCTGCATCACATCATTTAAATCTATCCCATGTTGCTTCAATTTCTCTTTATCAAAAAATACCTGATAATTTTCAATTGCCAATACTAAGGAATCGATATTATATTTCGATTTTAGTTGCGCATTTAATTGCTTTTCTACTTTTGATAGAGCTAAGCCACCCGCCGGAATTTTTTTCGTTTTCAAATAAGCAGGTATATGTGCTGCTCCATGGTCAGCTGTTAAAAATAGCGTGTAATTATTCTTACCGATTTGCTGGTCTAAAAATGAAATAAAATCGCTCAATTCTTTGTCGAAACGCAAATAAGTGTCTTCCATTTCAACAGAATTAGGCCCAAAAGTATGACCGATATAATCTGTGGAAGAAAATGAAACAGCCAGCATATCGGTAATATTGCTTTTGCCAAGTTTTTCCTTAATTATGGTCTCTCTGGCAAAATCGAATGTGATGGAATTACCATACGGCGTGACACGCAGTGCACCATAATTTTTCTTTTCAAGAATTGAAGTGAATGAGTAAGGCAAGCCTACTTGTTCACTCCCGAATGGGGCACTTTCATAGCTATTCATATCAGTATCACTATTCGTGTATGTATTAGCAGGAAATAAAGTATTCCACCCCTTATTGTAATAATCGTCAGCTTTCTTCAGTGAGTTGAATGCATTTACCCAGTCCGGTAATGCCTGCATATAGTAAGTAGAAGAAATAAAATTACCTGTTTTGTTATCATACCAATAGGCGGCTGTTGCACTATGCCCTGCCGGCAAAATTGCTCCTCTGTCTTTTATGGAAATGCCGATTACTTTGCCTCTGAAGTTTTGTGCCAGCTGCAATTCATCTCCAATAGTGGTAGTAAGCATATTTTTCGGGCTCATCTTGCCATTATTATTATTTGCACCCACCGTCAGTACGCTGTCGTCTTGTGTACAATAAAGCGACAGCTTTGTTTTATAATCATAAAAATTATTTCCGGTAATACCGTTGATGGCTGGTACAGAACCGGTATAAACAGATGCATGTCCGGCAGCAGTTACGGTGGGTGTGTAGGGTATAAAAGTTTGTTCGCAGTTGAAGCCTGAATTTATCAACTTGAGGAAACCATTTTTTGTATAGCGGTCTTTATAACGGTACAAATAATCCCATCGCATCTGGTCAACTACGATGCCTACAACTAATTTGGGTCTGTGTGTGTTTGACGGATTTTTGGCATTTCCTAAAAATATACTTAAGAAAAAACTGAAAATGAAAATAATTTTTTTTAAATACATGACTATATATTAGTAATTGCAAAAATAGTTTTTGTCAGACCTGAAAATTAAAGCCTCAAATCTCTTATCTTTTTATGCAGTTGTAACTTGTTTATATCCAGCAAGAATGAAATACGCTGTTTGAATTTCGGAGCATTGGATTTGTAGTATGTTTTATAATCTTTACTCATCAATACAGGAAAATATACTTCAAAGGCTTCATCTAAGAAACTGAACATAAATCCACCATCGTACTGGAATCCTTTTACAGGCAGAAAGTTATCCGGATTTAATTTGCGGTCAACAGAGTAACCCATATCAAAAAATAATTTCAACGGTACATATTGAATGGGAAAATCAAGTTTTATATTAACAGCAAACATGCCATTGACTGTTTCTCCAACCGGAATGGCATTTAATGGAGTCATCACTTTAAAGTAGCCGTCACTTTCAGAAATCTGACGGGATGCAAACTTTTCCTGCTCATTTCTTCCTATGTAAAAATCATCATACAAATAATCATCTTTACCTGTTCTGCCACTTAAACCATAACCCACTTCCGGTTGTAAACGAAATTTGAATGTATTGTTTCGCCATAAGAAACCTCCGGCAAAAAATCGGATATGCACGCCGGTATTCATCTTCTTTAACTGATAACGAATAAAAGTATTTGCGGTGAAACTTGTTTTTACAAAATCTGAAGTTTGCTCCAAACCCAGGCTGCATTCAAAAGGGAAATTTTTATCCTCTCGCTTAAACTGAAACTCCAGCATATTGGCATAAAAATGTGTCAGGGTGTCGTTGTATTTAAGCGCAGTGCCATCCATAAAATAATTCAACGACTTATTGAAAATTACATGGTTTTTAAAAATAAGATGGTATTCTAAATTTTCATATTTTTCACTTCTGTGTTTGAAGGTTAAATTGATTTCGGGAGAAATTGCATAATATTTCAATGGCTTTCTGTAGTTTTCGTAACTGAAAGACTTGAAATTAACGCCGGGTCTTATTTCAGTAACAACTCCTTTTTTCGGACGGAAATAATAATTTATATCTGCTGTTCCACTCACTTTTTTTGAAGTGATACCGTAAAAAAGTGATGCCGTAAAATCAATATGTTTTACCGGTTGTTTTAGGTTGACAAATCCGGCTCCAATTTGCATCCCGTCGTATTTATTATATGCCAGGAGCGGTATTGCAAATGGAAATTCGCGGTTATGTTTGTCTATCCACCGAATATACTTATTGCGCACTGTATCCAATTTCGGATAGTGCTTGTTCCCATTTATAAAAGTGCGGGTTCTGTCTTTATGAACAACAAGATGATTATCATCACTTAATGTATTTAATGCAGAAGTAAGTTGAACGGAATCTTGTGCCAGAACTCCCGAATATGCAGTTAGCAGTAAAATGTTAATAACTATTAACAAAGGTTTCATAGGAATAGATTAATTTAAATCTATTACAAAATAAGCATTAACTTTGAAATAGTATGAGTGAATTTGAATTTGAAAATGAAGATTTCTTCAATATTGACGAATTAATACAGCAATATGAAGATGCGCAGCGAAAAAACAAAAGCCGTTTTTTTGATCAGGAAGATTTTGAATCTATTATAGAATATTATCAGTTTTCGGGCAGATATGATGAAGCCATGCAGGTATCGGACGAAAGTTTAAAGCAACATCTTTCTTCTGCCATTCTCTGGATAAAAAGAGCGCAGCTTTATTTCGAATTAAAAAATATCGAGATGGCACTTATAGCACTGGATACTGCAGGAAATTATGATCCAAATGAGATTGAAATTGATTTGCTGAAAGCTGAAATTTATACGTTCCAGTCAAAATACCAGGAGGCGGTTGATATCCTGGAAAGTTTGCTTGATAAAGCAGAGCGCGATGAAAAAATTGATATCTATCTGCAGCTCTGCGATGTTTACGAAGACTGGGAAAAATATCCTCAAGTATATGATTATTTGTTGCGTTGCTTAGCACTTGATGATCAAAATTCGGAAGCTTTAAACCGCTTGAATTACGTAGTAGAAATTACCAACCAATTTGAAGAAAGTATTCATCTTCATCAAAAAATTATAGACCAGCATCCCTATAATTATCTGGCCTGGTATAATCTGGCTTGTGCGTACAGAGGCACACATCAGATTGAAAAAGCAATAGAGGCTTATGAATATGTGATCGCTATTAATGACAAAGTAGATTATGCTTATACAGAAATTGCAGAGATTTACTATAACACAAAAGAGTATAAGAAAGCACTCGACGTTCTAAAAGATTTGTGTGAACTGATGGAACCGGATGATGAAGTTTATTTTATGCAGGGTAAGTGTTTTGAGGCTATGGGGGATATGAAAATGGCGCGTTATAATTTCAGGAAATGCGTGCACGAAAATCCGGCAAACTCGCAGGCATATTTCCGTATAGGAGAAACCTATAAGCAGGAAGGACAATGGCAGCAAGCTTATAAAGCCTTTCAGAAAGCCGCCGATTTGGAGAAAGAACAATACGAATTTTGCCTGGCGATGGCTGAAGCAGCCATGGAAATCAATGAAATAGAAGTTGCCGTAGAAGCTTGCGAAACGGCCATCGACATATTTATTAACCGCCACGAAGCCTATTTTATTTTGGCGAGTATCATGGCACTAAATGATGACACGGAAACAGCACTCGAAATTATAGATAAAGGCATTGGAATCAGTAAATCAAAATTAGAGCTGAGGTATGCGCAAGCGGCAATTTATGTAATGGATAACAAGCTAAAACATGCCGAGATGCTGTTATTGGAATTATTGACAGAAGATGAGTTTGAGGTTTACAATTGTATGTTTGATTTTTGTCCTGCACTGGAAGAAAACGTGTGGCTGAATAATTTAATCGAGCAGTTTTATTAGCAGGTCTTTTGCAATATTAACTGATTTACGTTTAGTTTCATATCAGTGCCATACATAGTCTATTGCAAATTGATTAGGTTTATAATTTCAACCACCTGTAACAGTATTTCTTAATAGCATTGTCAAGTTATTAATTTCTAAATCTGAAAGTAGTATGCTGGGTTACTTCTACATGCTTCCAAAGTAAGCAAATAAATAAAACCTACACCGTCGTCTTAATATTCAACTCTTTCAATTGTTTCTCATCTATCGTACTTGGAGAATCTAACATCATATCTCTGCCGCTGTTGTTTTTAGGAAATGCGATAT
>CAZPBT010000226.1:0-4844 GCA_964584555.1 uncultured Chitinophagales bacterium | reverse complement strand
ATAGTTCAACGTTTAAAAATCGTAATTCGTAATTCATAATACGTAATTTATAATCTAAAAATTCAACATTCATCATTTAAAATTCATAATTCATAATTCGTAATTCGTAATTTGTAATTCGTAATTCAACATTCATAATGCATTATGTACCGCATCAATAACATACAAAAAGCACAGACTGAATTTTTTGATTTAGTGATCGTCGGAGGTGGTATAACCGGCGCAGGTATCGCCCTTACTGCTGCCCGAAAAGGCTGGAAAGTTTTAGTCCTCGACAAGGCAGACTTTGCCTATGGCACCAGTTCGCGTTCAGCAAAAATGATACACGGTGGCTTACGCTATTTACAGCAGCTTCAAATAAAACTGGTGAAAGAAGCCTTGCAGGAACGGGAGCATTTGTTGAATGAATATCCGCACTTAGTGAAACCGCAACCATTTTTTATGCCGATATACAAATCCAAGCTCACCAAACTGAAATTGGGAATCGGACTTTCAGGCTATGATTATCTGTCTGGAGTAAGCAGTATGCCCAAACATGCCGAAGTGGACTTGGAAGAAATAAAAATGCGCTTTCCTCAACTCAAATCTGAAAACATCGTAGGTGGTTTTATTTATTACGATGCTAAAACAAACGATGCACGACTTGTTAACGAAGTGATGCAGGAAGCCGCAGATTTAGGCGTAGTCGTACTCAATTATTTAGAGCTGACTGCATTTCATCATGAAAAAAATAAAATAAAACAAATCAGCTGTAAGGATAAAATTTCAGGTCATTCGATTGAAATCAAATCAAAAGTTTTTATTTCTGCTACTGGTGTTTGGACTGATGATTTGATGAAATTGTTGAACCCTACAGATAACAAAAAATACATGGCACCCAGTAAAGGAATTCATTTGATTGTGTCTGCCGATTTTTTTCCGAAAGATTGCGTGATGCTTTTACCTACCAGTAATGGTGATGGCAGGATGTTGTGGTGTATGCCCTGGGATGATAACCTGAATATAGTAGGCACAACAGATACAGATTACAGCGGATCACTGGATAATATGCATACAGATAAAGATGAAGTAAGCTATATTTTAGACAGCATCAATGCGCAGCTAAATGGCAAACAAATAACTAAAGATGATATATTAAGTGTCTATGCCGGCTTACGCCCTTTGATAAATGACAATGACGAAAGCAAGAAGAGCAATCAGCGTTCCCGCGATTATCAGATATGGTGGAATAATGAAAATATGCTCACTATTTCGGGTGGCAAACTGACGTCCTTTTTGTCGATGGCAGAGAATTGTATAAAGACTATTGAAGAAAAATATAAAATTGAATCACTGGAAAAAGATGAAATTTTGTTTTCATCTTATATCGACATGTATAAGCACCGATATGGCATAAAAAACGCCACACTGATAGCAAATATCATTCAGGAATCTCCAGAAAAACTTAATGATACTAAATTTAGTTATCCATATACCGATGCAGAATTTATCTTTTTTATTCGTTATCAGTTTGTACAAAAAATAGATGACTTGCTCACTCGCCGTACACTGGTTACTTACCAAATGCAACAATTTGATGAAGTTTTTGTTCAATATATTGCAGATTTAATGGCAAAAGAGTTAAATTGGAATGAAGAAAGAAAAACGAGTGAAATAAATGCATACCGTAAAGAATGGGAAGTTATGCACTCGTGGAAGTAAGTTGATGTTGTTGCAGTAAAAAAACACCTTATGAAAATTGCCTTTTTGTTAAATGCCACTATTCGCAAAAAAGAAAAAGTAATTGCAGAAGTAAAACAGACTTTCAGCAAACATGAAATCGAATTCTTTGAATCGGAATATGCCGGACATTTTTTTAAATTACCAAAAATAGTTTTAGATAAAGGTTTTCTGCATTTAATTGTCATTGGCGGCGACGGCACGCTGAATGAAGTGATTAACGGCGTAATTGACGCTTATAAACTTCCGGACTCCGGTATAGACTGGACAAGTTTAACCAAAGTAAAAATTGGTGTATATGCGGCAGGCAGCGGAAATGATTTTATAAAAACTATCTATAAAAATAATCAGCTAAATACGCTTAAACAATTGATAGAAAAAGATAGTGCGCAACTGATTGATGTTGGGCATGTTACATTTTTCGATCCTGCCGGCAAGGCTTCATCCCGTTATTACATGAATATAACGGATGTAGGTATGGGTGGCGAAGCGGTAATGCTGAAAGCAAATATGCCTAATTGGCTGGGTGCTGATTTCAATTATTTCTTTTCGATTACCAAGACCTTTGCAACTTACGACAAAGTGCACATTCATGGTTTTGGCGACAATTTTGACTGGAAAGGAAAAGCCATCAATTTTGTAGTGGCCAACGGAAAATATTTCGGCAATGGATTGGGCATAGCTCCGGATGCCAGCGTAACTGACGGCTTGCTGGATATTGTGATTATTGGTGATGTCAGCACAATGGATTATTTCAAGCATCTGAACACCGTGAAGGCTTGCAAAAAAATTGAGCACGATAAAATAAAATATGCTCAAGTACAGCAAATCAATATTGAATCACTGGAAGACAAAAAAATTTCTATAGATATGGATGGTGAATTTATTGGTTATGCACCGATGACGCTCACGTGTTTGCACGGAAAAATAAATTTTATCATGTAGTTTATTCTTCAAACAAAGCGGCTATGCATTCCTCACGGATGGCCCACATTTGTGCTAAGTCATATTTTGCAGCATTAACTGAATTAAAAAATCTTTCTTGCATGTATTTTTTATGCAAGTTGATTTTGTATTCCCCTGTTTGATTAGCCTGAATTTCAACTTCATCGATTAACGAATCTGCAAAAAGCAAGTTATTATCTGCTTTTGTAAAATCCAGTATTTCGTGCTGATACTTCAAATAAGTGTGCGCTTCAACTACATAAGGCAACTTATATTTATTCAGTACTTTGCCTACACCTTGCGTATTGTATTCATTCATTTCATAAATGCCCACTATCAATTTTATTTCCTGATGCTGCTGTTCATTACACAGTTGTTTTAGCAAGGCATGCATTGTGCTGCAAACCCCTTTTTTTTCTTGCATCACACAAAAGTAATCAGGTTTCGCATTTCGCTTGTAGGGCATTTGTTTTACATAACCGCAAGCATCTTGAAAAGTAATACAACCCAGTTGCAAGAACCATGATGAAATTTCTCCCGAATGAGTAATTGTAAAATCCAATTGCATCACTTATTTTTAGCTTATGTTTGATTTTCTTTTTGGCAATAAAAAACCATCTCTTAAAATTATTGATTTCATTTGGAAAACAAAAGAAGAAAAATATCGGGCAATAGCCAATAAAATGTTATCGGGTGAAGCTGTTATTTTAGCCTGTTTTTTTGATGACACTAAAACTGAATTAATACAAATTGCCAATGTCTTACAAGTGCCTTATTCAACATCATTATCATCCTATGAAAAAGTACTGCTCCTGTCAGCCGATAGTTTAATGCAAACAAATACAGCAATAAAACATCAAATCATTTTCGCAGAACACTATCCTTCTTTTGCCATCGAAAATGAAGTGTTAGCATACCTGATTGAAATGGTTAATCAACAGGATATTAATTTTTTCATGTCTTTAGATGAACCTTTGTTCCAATATTTTGGTGCAGATCGTATGGTTGCCATATTGGAAAGAATGGGATTTCAGGAAAATGAAAGTATTTCTCATAATCTGCTTACAGAAAGCATTAAAAAAGTTCAGCAAAAAGTAGATCAAGAAGCTAAATCCATGCAAGATACTCAAAATGCAAAGGAATGGTTTGCACTGAATATGAGGAGTGAAAAGTAGTATTGTAACTCGTTGTACGCTTTAAACCACATAGAAACATAGCCTTATGATCTTAGATAGTTGTTTGGTTCGAATCAGTTTAGAACGTCAAGTAAAACATAGTATCGCATTTGGCGATTCCAGCTAACAACAGAGATTTATACCCATGTAAGCAAGCTATATATAGATAATACACCAAGGCCACTAAATTTTTAAAGAAAAAATTTGAAACTAATCAATAAAATAAATAACTTAGCTACGTATAAACGGAATATTAACGACATAAATGTTCGTTAATATAAATGTTAGCACCAATTTTATATGAGACAACGCACGCGTAACATTTTGTGGTTTTTGATTTTCGCAAATACTGTGCTTTTTTGGTATTATATATATCAATCTTATGTAACTGAATATGAGTCTGAAGTTGTATCTGAATATGATATTAATATTGCGTATCTAATAGCAGTAATAATTTCAGTTGTAACAATAATTCTACTTGTCTATCTCCATTTAAAAGACAACTTTAAAAATAAAACAAAGTCTTTAGTTAAATTATCTGTATTTCTTTTCGGTACGCCAATTTCACTATTATTTGTTTGGATTTACTTCAAGTTTTTCTACATGTTGCCAATTTCATATCTAACAGACATAAAAGGAACTTTTGAAATGGAAAAATCACGAAATTATTTTAAAGCTAAGAACATGTTAGTAATAAAAAAATTAGGAATAGACACGGATACAATTATTGGAGAAATTTTAGAAAATGGTACAGTCTATAATTTGTATCAAATAAAAGCAGGCAAGAAAAATACATTAAAATTAAATGAAATTAAATTTCAAACAGAACAAGTAAAAAAAGATTTCATGTCATATTGAATTGAAAATATACAAATAAAACTGGTGCTAACAAAAAATTGGCACTAGTTGTGGTAGATTTGGTAATTAAAGTTTTGTATATTATATTTAATTTGCAAATAAGTATTGGTTGGTGCTAAACATGCACAACCATCGCCAATTTTAAGC
>CAZPBT010000225.1:3160-4882 GCA_964584555.1 uncultured Chitinophagales bacterium | reverse complement strand
ATTTATCTTTTACCTGTAAACTTCCTAAATTTGTGGTTTAAAAACGAAGCTCATGATTACAGTTTATCATAATAGCCGCTGTGGCAAAAGCAGAGATGCCTTGAAATATCTGGAAGACAGAAATATTCCTTATAAGGTTGTGGAATATCTTAAAGATACGCCTGACGAAAAAATGCTGCAATCTCTTCTGAAGAAGCTGAATATGAAACCTCATGATTTAATTCGTACTAAAGAAGCCATCTATATAGAGAACTACAAAGGCAAAATGCTAAGCGATGCCGAATGGATTCAAGCAATGGTCACATATCCCATTCTCATCGAACGTCCTGTTGTTGTTTTGGGCAATAAGGCTGTTATCGCACGGCCTACTGAAAAAATTGCCGAATTGTTTTAATTATATTTTTTTATTTTGTTCTTTCATGTCAACCATCGTTCAAAAAATACAGACAACTATCCTTCAACATCATTTGATGCAACATGGCGCTCCCGTTTTAGTTGCTTGCAGTGGCGGTATTGATTCTATGTTTTTATGTGAAATACTAAAAGAACTCAACTATACTTTTGGCATTGCACACGTCAATTTTGGCTTGCGTGAAGATGAAAGTGAAGGCGATGCCGCATTTGTAAAACAGTATGCCGAAAAAAATGGAATTCCATTTCATACTATTAAATTTGACACATTAGATTATAAGAAGAAAACCGGAGTTTCTACACAGATGGCAGCACGCGAATTGCGCTACACTTGGTTTGAGCAAATACGAAAAGAAAATGGTTATCACAGTCTCGTCACTGCACATCATTTGGATGACCAAATAGAAACTGTTATTTTGAATTTAGCAAAAGGCAGCGGCATTAAAGGTATACGTGGCATGTTGCCTAAATCCGGCCATGTAGTGCGCCCGCTTTTAGCTATTACTAAAGCTGAGATTACTGCTTACATGCAAAAAAATGCAATTGAATTTCGCGAAGATTCAAGTAATGCGAGTGACAGCTATCAGCGCAACCAAATAAGACATCATCTCCTGCCCTTTTTTACTCAGCTGAATGAAAACTTTAAAGAAAATTTTGCTGACACCGTCTCTTATATGCGAGATTATGAACTGCTGACAGATGAATATATGCAAAAGTTGAAAAAAAATGGTGTCAGCACAAAAGCTGGAATCACGGAAATAAAAAAAGGATTTATCCGTTCAAAACAATACGGCAAAACTTTACTGTATCGCATCTTAGATGAGTTCGGTTTTAATACAGATCAAACGAACTTAATTTATCAGTTGATACAGTCTGAAAATGAAATTTCGGGTAAGCAGTTTTATACGGCAAATCATCGTCTCGTAATGGACAGAAAAAGCATATTGATAGTGGACAAAAATATTCAGCGGGATGATTATTTACAAATCGACAAGTTTCCTTTTAATCTGCAATTTAATAATTTTAAAATGGAAGTAAAGCTGATACCGATAGAAAAAGTAAATCTTAAAAAATCGGGAAACTATGCCTTTTTTGATGCATCAAAAATCATTTTACCTTTGCTGATTCGTTACCCAAAGACAGGTGATTATTTTTATCCTTTCGGCATGAGCAAGCCGAAATCTTCGGAGAAAGCCGGCAAGAAGAAATTGTCTAAATACTTTAAAGATGAAAAATTAAGCTTAATTGAAAAAGAGAATACTCCCTTGTTGTTCTCCGGTGACAAATTGATTTGGGTAATAGGGCATCGAA
>CAZPBT010000225.1:0-3060 GCA_964584555.1 uncultured Chitinophagales bacterium | reverse complement strand
TCAGGATAGAGATTGATACAGAAATGTCCACCATCTACTGCTATGTAAGCTTCATCAGGTGGCAGTACAACTTTGTCTTTTTCAGAGTGAATACGCAACGGGTTGGCTTGTTCTGAAATTATTTTACTCTCGTAAGATACTTCGAGCATAAGTGCCAGTTGTGTATTACTGAACGATTTCATGTTGCGCATCACTTTTTCCTGAACGGTTTTTATGCGTTCATCTTGGATTTTGCTCAATAGAAAATTTCGCAGGAAATCTGTCTTTATTAAACCGGTACCGACTACTAATTGTGACAGACGGGGTGATTGCGGGAAAAACTGAATGATTTTTTGTGGGTCACAAAATGAACCAACCAGACAAATATCATTATAAATAATTTCGCGAATCTGGAAAGCAAGGTATCCGCCCATAGAATGACCGATTATTTTATCTTGTTTTTTTATGCCGTAATAACGTATTATAGCATGGCAAAACTGCATTCTGCTGATTAGTGGAAAGGTAAATTTATCTAACACCGGACGATAGTCAACCGGAACAAGTTCATGGCTTTTTTGTAAATAAGGCAACAATTCATCAAAGCAATATGCATCTTCACCAAAACCCGGAAATAAAAAAATACGCCCCATAATATGACTCAATTTGCACAAATATAAGCAAACTAAAAAAATCTGAAATTAAGAAAGCCTGAGATACTTACAAAATAATACGTTTTTTTGCCTAGTTTAAAAAGAAGTAAAAAAGCAAACTTGCAACTACCTTACTTTACTCTATAAAATATACATCTGCTATTGTCGTTTATCAAACTAATAACTAACTTTAAAATAACGGAATTTGCTGAAAACAGAGGTTTTTTCACGACTTGTCCCGCCTAAGCGGGAAACTGCCGTTATAGGCAATATTACCGAACCTTAAACAGACAGATAACTTATGGCATATATAATGGTTGACATAGAAAGTGACGGGCCAATTCCAGGAGATTTTTCTATGATTTCTTTTGGAGCAGTTTTGGTTGACGAACAACTTGACAAGACATTTTACGGAAAACTAAAACCAATTTCAGACAAGTTTATTTCAGAAGCACTTGCGGTTTCGGGACATTTAAGAGAAGAAACTTTGGCATTTGAAGAACCAAATATAGTAATGACAAACTTTGCAAATTGGATTAAAGAAACTTGTACAGACAGACCAATTTTCATAAGCGACAACAATGGGTTTGATTGGATGTTTATATGTTGGTATTTTCATCACTTTATCGGGACAAATCCATTTGGATTTAGTTCGCAAAACTTGGGTAGTCTTTACAAAGGAATTGAAAAAGACACTTTTAAGACTTTCAAACATTTACGAAGGACAAGACACACTCATAATCCTGTAGACGATGCAAAAGGAAATGCGGAAGCATTGCTTACATTGAAAAAGGAATTCGGACTTAAAATTAAATTTTGACAGTGAACACACAGAGAAACAAAAAAACAATTATAAACTATCCACCAAGTACTTTGAAAACTTATGATGTTTTTGCTTACGAATGGATAGACAACCTTTGTTTTACAATTGACCCTAAAGACTGTTTGGACAATGCAGAAGAATACATCAAAATAGTCAACGACTTATTTTTAGAAGATGGTTGGGACGGAGATGGACAAATTGAACTTATGTGGATTCCACCATTTATGTTTGACGGAGATCGTACAGACGAATTCACATTAGGAGTAACAGTTTGGCACGTTAAACAACTTGAAGACGGGATTTCTTGGATTTTACATCCAAAAAATATGTTTGACAATTTACTGAAAAAATAATTACTGCCGCTAACAGCGGTAGCCGTTGCGCAACTTCGTATTTTTAGAGGTTATTTTTCATATTTAATATAGTATATTTGTAATTTTAAATACTATTTGTTGGTATAATAGACAAAATTAAGGCTTTTTAGAGCTGTTTTTAGCTCATTTTTATTGCATTGTGTGCAATTTAAGCCCATCAAAATTTACAACAAGCTATATACACTTAAAAATATACATCCCCTGTTGCCATTTATGAACTAAATACCTACCTTTAATTTACGGAAGTTGCGGAAAACAGAGGTTTTTTCAAGACTTGTCCCGTTTAAAACGGGAGACTGAAGTTAGTGGCAAGTTTTTAGAACTACAATAATATCTAATTTCGTATGACATATATAAATGCATCATTTAAGTTTAAGGAGAATTTAAAAAAGAGAATATTTGCGACAATGATAGATTACGGTATGTATTTTTTATTTTTAATAATATATATATCATTATTCGGTAAAGAAAATGAAGAAGGTGACCAATCAGTTTCAGGATTATTGGGTTTGCCTATATTAATATATTGGTTTATATACTTTATTGTTGTAGAATCAATTTATGGTGCCACACTTGGACATCAAGCTTTTTATTTAAGAGTATTGACAATAAATAGGAATAAAATTGTTTTTTTACAAGCAGTAAAAAGACACTTATTAGACTTTATTGATATTATGGTTTATGGAATTCCAGCAATAATTTCAATTAAAAATTCAGATAAACATCAACGTCTTGGTGACATGTGGGCAAAAACCATTGTTGTTGATACGACAGACAAAGAGCAGTATACAATAGAAAAGGAATTTGATATATAAATTTATTATAAACAAGCCGCTAACAAAAAAATTGGCACTAGTTGTGGTAGATTTGGTAATTCAAGTTTTGGGTGTTATATTTAATTTGTAAATAAGTGTTGGTTCGTGCTATACACGCACAACCTGCGCCAATTTTCAGCCGTTAGCATAAATTTTATGATCGAACTATCTCAAATTGACAGAATCAAAATAAAATTAAGATTAGCAAAAAATACTGATTCATTCTTTGAAGTATTTGGTTCTTCTTCTCACAAATATTTTTTAGACAAACCATTAGAATTAATAGAGGTAGAACAATTTGAATGTGAATACAACATTATTCTTCCTGAAGGTTATAAAAAATTTATTTCCGAAATTGGAAATGGAGGAATAAATTATGAAAATTCTGTTGTTGGAAATTCTGGTGCAGGACCCAACTA
>CAZPBT010000224.1:0-4886 GCA_964584555.1 uncultured Chitinophagales bacterium | reverse complement strand
AAAAATGGGTGATACATGGTCAGGGACAAATTCGTTGATCTTATTGTCTTAATTTAATTGCTGTTTACTGCATGCAGTTGATTTTTGCCCTTTTCTATAGTAATGATGGAATATTCTTTGAAATCAGTGCGGGTAAATCCACTATTGCCATTTACAGATTTAACTTCATAATGGAGCGGCACTTTTATTTGTACGCTAATCTCATTTAATACCTTTTCATTCCATTCAATTTCGAGTTCATTTCCACTAATGAAAAATCGTTCCATTTCTGTACCGGAAAAGAAATGCCCTTTGCTGCCGGCAAAAGCAAATGGGGAATAGCCAACATTTAATAAACAAACCGCCTGATGTTTATGCAAGTTAAACATACGATCGCCTTTAATCAGTTTTTGACTGAGATGTTCGAAAAACAAACCATTTGGCAGTTTATACATTCTGTCTTTATCGGCAGTGTTTATTAAACATGTATAATATTTGTCAGCAATTCGGCAATTAACCACATACATCTGATTTTGATAGCGCACATGCACATCTTCTATGCTTACTAAAGGAAATATAGACTTATACAAAAACAGCATTTCTTCATCGTATTCAGCAATATTATCTGAAGTAAATAATAATTGACCAAATAATAGATTGGTTAGCAGCAGTGCATATTTTTCATTAAAAGAAAGCTTGTTTTTTTTAGCTCTTAAAATGAAAACATCGGGGTCGTTCCAAAACCATTTTCCGCCTAATTGTCTTCTGTTGACAGCATTATGAATAGCATTTAATACCGAAGGTCTTTCACGAGCGCGTATCCATTTCAAAAATTTAAAATCCCATGATAAATGCACATCCGGACCAATGCGGCAATAATCAGCAGTGTTCATAGCAGCACTCAAAGGCACACCACAACCTAATATCATTTTATCACCTACGCATTCACGCAAAAACTGCATCGTTTCGTGCATGATTGTTGCACGGGTTTTCCCGTTTCTGGGTATTAGTGCTGTGCCATACAAAAAATCAAGTTTAACCAAATCAAAATTCCATTTTTGAAGTATAGTGTCGAAGACTTCTTTCAAATATGTTTTTACTTCGGGATGATAAATATCCAGTGCATAGAACCAATAGCTCCACATCGGATTGAATCCGATTTTTAAAAATTGACCTGAAGCATCTTTTAAAATCCAGTCAGGTTTTTCCTTTACGATAAACGACTTTTGTTCGCATGCCAATGGAGCAAGCCAAAGCCCGGCTTTGCACTTTTGTTCATGAATTTTATCAGACAAAAAGCGCATGCCGCACGGAAATTTTTCATTTACATTCAACCAATCACCAACGGATTTTTGCCAGCCATCATCAATTTGAAAAATCTCAATTGGGATATAATTCTTTCTAAAGGCATGAAGATTATCCAAGATGATTTGTTCTGTAATATCCACATAATAGTAATACCAGCTTGTCCAGCCTATTGCAGGTTTTGCATGGAGTTCTTTTAAATTTAGAGCATTAAAATACGCTTGCCAACAAAGCCACTCATTACCTGAAGTTTGCATAAAATGAAAGATATCAGCTGCTTGAGTCAGTTCCCAGCCTTGGACATCTTTTTGAATAATCAGCTCATTTTTTGAAGGAATAATCTCGAAACACGTATATCCCGTTTCTTCTTGAACTGATGCTAGAAGAAGATGCTTACGATTTTTAATTTCAAAAGAAATATAAGTCCAGCTATGTAGTTGACCGCCATTTTTATAATTGTAAATCAATTCGTCTCCGTAGGCTTGTGCAATACGATTGAATACTCTTTTCAAGGGTCGTATTCTCTCCTTTTGATTATACATCCTCGTTTCTGTCCAAGATTGAAAACCATTACAAAGCGTAGTTTTTATTTCGGCAAAATCCAAGTTTGCATAGAGATTAAAATGGAGGAGCGTAAGAGGCTGTTTGGGTATGAGTTGTACTTTGTAGAACGTATTTCCGCTTTCTTCACCCAAAATAAAATGCAATTCCAAGTCAGGATTAAGAAATTCAGCAAATTCAGCAGATTCAATAATCTTTACATCATTTCCTATGCGGTATTGCAGATTAAATTTGTAGAATTTCATTCAGGATTAACGCATTTATTTTGATAACTTGCAGCCAAATTTACAAAAATGTCTATCAAAAATATCACCGTTATTGGTTCGGGTACTATGGGTAATGGTATAGCGCATGTTTGCGCACAATTTGGTTATCAAGTTGCGTTAGTTGATATTTCCTCTTCAGCCTTAGAAAAAGCAATACAGGTAATTACTAAAAATCTGGATCGTCAGGTTCAAAAAGGAAGTATAACAGAAGAGATAAAAACAGCCACTTTAGCGAATATTAAAACGTATACTGAAATAACAGATGCTGCACCGCAGGCAGATTTAGTGATAGAAGCAGCATCAGAGAATTTTGCCGTTAAAGAAAAAATATTCCGCCAATTAGATGAAATCTGTAAGCCGGAATGTCTGTTGGCTTCCAACACTTCATCCATATCCATTACAAAAATTGGAGCTTGCACTAAACGCCCGGACAAAGTAATTGGTATGCATTTTATGAATCCGGTACCCGTCATGAAGCTTGTGGAAGTGATAAGAGGATATGCTACATCTGACGAAACGACTGAGCTGGTGTTTGATTTATCGAAACAGTTGCAAAAAGTGCCGGTAGAGGTGAATGATTATCCGGGTTTTGTGGCCAACCGAATTTTGATGCCGATGATAAATGAGGCTATCTATACGTTGTATGAAGGCGTTGCCGGAGTACAGGAAATTGATACGGTGATGAAGTTGGGTATGGCACATCCCATGGGACCCTTACAGCTTGCTGATTTTATTGGACTGGATGTTTGTTTGGCTATCTTGCGTGTTTTGCATGAAGGATTTGGCAATCCGAAATATGCGCCATGTCCTTTATTGGTGAATATGGTCACAGCCGGCTATTTAGGTGCGAAAAGCGGAGAAGGATTTTATAAATACGAAGCCGGAAGCAAAGAGTTAGCAGTAAGCAGCATGTTTAAATAAGAAAATTGTGTGGCAATGCATTGAGCAAAGGTATAGTTAGAATACAGAAACCAGCTCAAAGTAACTTTTGCTTGCTATAGCTTATATTACAACTGCAAATAAAAAAGTTAGTAAATCAATCAATCTTTGTTTTTTATACAATTATTTTTGTAATTAATAGAAAATCAGTAGTTTTTGTGTTTTTATTATTTCTTTTTTAGTACAATGCTTAAAAAATAATCTAAGAATATATCGGAATTGGATGTATTTTTGATGTATAAAAAATGCTTATGAAAAAGTTACTGTTTATTACACTTTGTATTTTACAATTTTGCGATTTACAAGCTCAGGTGCTTATACGGGAGCAGAATCCTGTTAGTTTGTCAAATGGTATAAGCGCAAGTTTCAGAAGAAATGATGGCAGGATATCTACTGTCAGTCATTTACAAAATGATATCAATAATACCTCTGTAGTTACCATATACACAGTAGATCAAGACAATCTAAACACCACACTAAAATCATATACGTTGCCGAAATGCAATCTGAATTCTTTCTATTTTAATGATGGTCGTATTGCAGTATGGAAGCGTTTTGATAATATACAGGATAGAAATTATTACAGCATTTTAGACTTTTACGGAAATCATATACATAGTGATTCCATTTCGCAACAAGCCAATATGACTTCTGTAAATCGATTTGGAAATGAATACATTATCGAATTTCAGCAAACCGGATATGCAAGCGGATATAATTATGGTTTATTGTACTTAAATTCAAATGGCACAATAAATAAAACAATAATGACTCCGGGAAAATTAGTACAAATAATCGACAATAATTTTTTCTTTTCAAAAGACTCTATTTATCAGTCAAATACGAATACAACGTACTACAGAATTTATTATAAAACTGATTCCAACGGGTCAATTTTAGATACACTTCAATTAACTGGACAATCCACAGATATAGGTTCATTTTTTGCATCTGCTGATAATATTATACAATATCAATCAACAATGTTTAGCTCGCAAACAGGCAGTATAATTCCTTATACATATATTGAAAATGGTACAAACAGAAATATATTATGCCTGATTAGCTGTAATGATTTATCAGTCACAAACCAACGAGCTTACGAAGCATCAAATTCGTTTTCAGTAAGTAAACTAGGATATCATGATGAATTGAGCAGTTATTTTGTTTTAATAGGAGATATGTACGATACAACATCACCAAAGCGATTAGAATGTTTGGACAGTAATTTGAATTTAAAATGGAGCTTTCAGTTTCCTTTGAATGCTATTTATTTTTCTACCGGCACAAATAATTACGCAATTGACAATAATACCGCAATTGTATTTGGCAAGTTTATTCAAAATGGAAATGTAATATGGGATCTTAATCAATTTTTGCCTTATTATAACGGCTCTTCATGGCAAAATTTACCACCAGCCATGCAAGTTGCATCCTTATCAAATAGTAAAATTATATATTCATTATTATATATAGATAATACCGACTTTGATCCTATAATCAACAGAACACTTTTGATTGATCCAAGTAATGGTAATATTATTACAGATATCCGAAGAAACAATATGGTATCCGGCAATTCTTTGTTTACCTTAAACAATCAAATTTTGTTAGTTGACAATAAACGGTTTGGAAATTTATGGGGCATATATACCTTAAATTCATCTCTTTATACTCTAAATGCCAATTTTATCAAAGGCATTGCTTATCTTGATGCTAATAACAATAACACATATAATAATGGAGAAGCCATCTATTATAATGGATTTATTACAGCACAAAAGAATACGGAAGCTGTTACCCAACATTTAGCCAATAATACCGTCTACAACCTCA
>CAZPBT010000223.1:0-4897 GCA_964584555.1 uncultured Chitinophagales bacterium | reverse complement strand
CCCTTACCAGATTAGAAGGAGAAATTGAAATTGGATTGAATGATATAGGTCGAGTATCGCTACGTACGACCACACCATTATTTTTTGATGCCTACCGAAAAAACAGAAATACGGGAAGTATCATCTTGGTAGACGAAGCTACTAACGAAACAATCGCAGCAGGGATGATCGTATAAGTTGTGTAGATTAGTGTTTTGTGATTAGATAGTTTATATCCTTTGTTACTTAGAAACGATGTAATATTTTTTTTCTATTTCCATCAGCTACTCATCAGTTATAAATATGTACAATTTAAAAACCGTATTTAATTTTAAACCATTTTTATATATTTACATTTATGGAAAAATTAATTTTATCGTATTTAAATGAGGTAGAGCGTAAATATGAAATTGAGATACTATTAGCTTGTGAGACAGGTTCAAGAGCTTGGGGGGTTCCATCACCTGATAGCGATTATGATGTAAGAATTATTTATAGACACAACGTTGACTGGTATCTATCTCTTTCTGAAAAAAAGACTATATAGAATGGATGGCAGAAGGAAACATTTTGGATATAACCGGATGGGATTTGCGAAAAACATTAAGATTGTTATATAAATCGAATGCTTCTATATTAGAAAGAATACAGTCGCCAATAATTTATAAGCATAACGAGGAATTTTTAAATCAAATAAATGAATTAGCACGTTCATGTTTCTCACCAATAGCCACTTTCTTTCATTATTTTGGTTTGGCAAAAAATTCATTTTCAGATTTAGACGGATGTAAAGAACTTAAACTCAAAAAATTATTTTATGCACTTCGTGCAACATTAGCTTGTAATTGGATAATCCAAAAAGATTCGATTCCTCCAATTAGTTTTATTACAATGGTAAATGAACTAGCTTTCGATGAAAATATTAGAACTGAAATTAAGAATCTCATAGCTTTGAAGCTTACTAAAAATGAATCTTATATTCATCAGGCAGACGAAAATATGCTTCAATTTATCAGAGAAAATTTAAATGCAGCTACAGCAGATGCTGCGAAATTGACTGGAACTAAAAACAAACAAACAGATTTGGATCAATTTTTTAAAAATTGGATAAAATACACAAATGACCATTGATGATTTAAAATCCCAAAACTTAATTCTGTTTGAATGTATTAGCGGAAGTAAAGCGTATGGTTTGGATACTGCATCTTCAGATACGGATATTAAGGGTGTTTTTTTACTGCCTAAAGAAGATTTTTATGGATTAAATTATATACCTCAGGTAAGTAATGAAACAAATGATATTGTTTATTACGAATTGGGAAGATACTTCGAATTATTACTACTGAACAACCCAAATATCTTGGAGCTTTTATCTACTCCTGAAAATAAAATTCTCTATAAACATCCTTTTTTGAATGCAATTAATGCTGAGATGTTTCTCTCTAAATTGTGTTTAAATACCTTTGGACAATTTGCTATTTCTCAAATAAAAAAGGCAAAAGGACTTAATAAAAAAAATCTTAATCCAATTGAAGCAGAAAGAAAAAATATTCTTAATTTCTGTACAATAAACTATAATCAAGGCTCAATAAGTCTGAACACATTTCTTGAAATAAAAAATTGGACTCAAAATAACTGTGGGTTAGTTAATATCCCAAACATGAAGAATGTGTATGGACTCTATCATTCTGAGAAAATAAAATACAATGGAATAATCAGGGATGAAAATTCTAATGAAGTGCTTTTGTCTTCAATTCCAAAAGAAGAAAAACAAGAAGCGATTTTATATTTTAACAAAGAAGGTTACACCACTTATTGTAAAGAATATAAAGAGTATTGGAGTTGGGTGGGTAAAAGAAATACTATACGATATGAAAATACGCTAAGTCATGGCAAAAACTATGATGCAAAGAATATGATGCATGTTTTAAGGTTATTAGATATGGCTATTGAAATTGCAAATGAAAAGAAAATATTTGTGAAGCGACCGAATAGAGATTTTTTATTAATGGTAAAATCGGGGGAGCTGGAGTATGATGAGATTATGGAATTGGCAAATAAAAAAAAGCAAGAAATGGAAATGGCATTTGAAAACTCTAGCCTTCCTGACATGCCGGATGTAACAATTTTAAAGAAAATATTAGTTGATTTAAGGTGTAAGTTTTACGCTTAATTGTGGGATATTATTATAGTTCTATAGTAAGAACTATAACAATATAAATATGTTGTGGTTTTCTTATGCTGGCTTAATTAGTTATTTATCATTTCCCCTTTCCTTTGGCAAGAATCATGACTGTATAAAGCATGATTTTCAAATCCATTAAGATCGACATGTTTTCGATATACAGCATATCAAAATGCATACGTTGCAACATCTCTTTTAGGTTAGAAGCATATCCGTACTTTACCATTCCCAAAGAAGTTATGCCGGGTTTTATACGTTGTAAAAGCTGATACTGCGGAGCAATTTCAATAATTTGTTTGATAAAAAATGCACGCTCAGGACGTGGCCCAACCAAACTCATATCGCCAATGAGTACATTGTACAATTGTGGTAATTCATCCAATCTGTACTTGCGAAGTGTTTTTCCAAAAGAAGTTATACGTGCGTCATTTTCAGATGATAACTGCGGTATTCCATTTTCTGCATTCTCCACCATCGATCTGAATTTGATAATCTGAAATGGTTTATTATGCTGTCCTACACGTTCTTGTTTAAAAAACACTGAACCCGGTGAACTCAATTTTACCCGAATTACTAAATACAATAATAGTGGAGATAGTATAATTAGTCCTAAAAATGAAGCAACAAAATCAAAAATGCGTTTTAGTATGCGTTGTTTTAAGTCGAGAATTTCTGTCGGAATTTCTATAAGCGAAGTGCCAAATATGCTTTGAGTCTTATATTTTCCTGATAAAATATCAGATTCATCAGACAGCATTTTTATTGATTTTCCGCGATTCAAAAACAAGATTAAGGCAGCTTCCATTTGTTTTTTTTCTTCCGGAAGGAAAGCCAGAATGACATTCTCATAGTTATCCGGTTCAATAAAGCTAATGGTCTCATCTTGAGTAACTGTTTTCTTAGCGATTATCTTATAAGGTAAAACAAAACGAGATGAAACCAATTCCTCTTCTGCCAGTTTACAGCGGTTCTCATTCCCCAACAACAATGTAGATATAAATATTTTACCTGTTTTTATTTTTTGATGTATAATAGTCAATATCAAAAATCTGCCAATATAAGTAAGTGAAAAATGAATAAGGAAATATGTACCAATTAAACGGTAATAATCACCATATTGTCTGATGTAGTCATTCAACATCAAAGAAAAGAAAAATAAAATACTGCCAATTAAGGATTGGTACATGGTTTTAAATAGTTCATTCAGTCGCGATTTCAGCAATAATGAACTGTAGGAGTTGGTAAAAAAATACAAGACCAACCATACTAAAGGAATTAGCAATATACCTTTTTGAAAATTTTTATCCTGAAGGACAGTACTGAATGTAAAGTCAGTTTTCTCGATATAAATTTTGCGAAACAGAAAAAAGCAGCACCAAGCAAGAAGTGCAGTTATATAATCCACGAGCACTGCAGTAGTTAAACCATACCATTTTGTTTTCTGCATGTTGCAAAAATAAGGATATAAATCTCAATTTTACTTGTTTAACTAATCGACTATGATTTCATTAGTTTACAACTATAGTGATATATATTGTAATTATGACTAACATAGATATTGTCAATTAAGTATCACCATCAGGCTAATGACAAAATCACCATTTTCAGTTTACTTGCTTTCGTAATATTTTTCTTAGATTTACCGAGTATGGCTAAAAAAGAATATGAAGTAAAAGACCATCAGCTGTCTATTACTTACTTACATGTTTGGATTAAGGTTTTGATACAAAACAAAATTTCTTCATCTAAGTATGCTATAGTATTCCGTACATGGCTTTTTGTATTGTTTTCTTCGCCGTTCCAGTTATTGCAGCGTATCTTGTTTTATTTTCCAATAAAAAGAGAAGATATCCATACTAAATCGCCATTGTTTATTTTAGGCCATTGGCGCAGCGGTACCACGCATTTACATTACATTTTATCAAAAGACAAGCAGTTTAACTACGTAACCAATTACCAGGCATTTTTAATCAATATCAGTTTGATTGGCAGAACTTGGCTCAAAGTTTTATTAAGACCATTACTTCCACATAAACGTCCGCAAGACAATGTAAAACTGACGACGGAAGACCCTGCTGAAGATGAGCAGCCTTTCTCTAACCAATCAGCTTATACGGGAATTTATATTTTTTATTTTCCCAAACGCATTTTATATCACGAACGTTATCATTTATTCCGACAAATAAAACCATTTCAAAAACGCAGGTGGCGCAGAGATTATATATGGCTACTGAAAACGATTTCGTATGTAAATGGTGGCGGAAAAAGATTATTATCCAAAAATCCGCATAACACGAGCAGAGTAAAAGAGTTACTGGAAATTTTTCCGCAAGCCAAATTTGTATTTATACATCGCAATCCTTATGACACGTATGTATCTATGCAGCATCATTACAAAAAAGTTTTAAGTACTCAGTTTCTGCAGGATTTTTCTCAGGATGAAATTGATGAACGCATCTTATACATGTATGAAACGATGATGCAGAAATATATTGACGAGCGTGCGATGATACCGAAAGAAAATATTATCGAAATAGGATTTGATGAACTGGATAAAAATCCGCTGGAAATAACCAAGCAAATTTATGCCCATCTGAATTTATCTATTGAGGAAGCGCTCAGTCATATTGAAACGTATTTAAGTTCAGTAAAAAATTATGAAAAAAATAAGTTTGAATTATCACCCGAAATAAAAGACAAGATTTACCAAAGATGGAAATTTACTTTTGACGA
>CAZPBT010000222.1:0-4972 GCA_964584555.1 uncultured Chitinophagales bacterium | reverse complement strand
TTTAAGCACCCTAAAATCGCATTTGTCTTTCCTGGTCAGGGAGCCCAATGGCAAGGGATGGGTAAGGCATTATACCTTTCTGAACCTGTGTTTAAAGATGTTATTGATCAATTTAGACATTCTATCCTAAACTATGCTGACTGGGACTTAACTGAAGTCCTTTTTACCGATGAAGACAGACTGACAGATATTGCCATTATCCAACCTGCTCTCGTTGCAGTCGAGATTGCTTTGGCTAAATTGTGGATACATTATGGTATCATACCTCATGCTGTCGTGGGGCATAGTATGGGCGAGGTAGCCGCAGCATATATTTCAGGTAGTATCAGTATAGATGAAGCTGCATGTATTATTTGTACCAGAAGTAAACTGATGCGCAAGAAGAGTGGCATGGGTGCTATGGCTTATATTGCATCACCGCATGCAGAAGTGCAGAAATTCCTAGACTCAAATAACTATAAGCATGTCCATATCGGTGTAGTAAATAGCCCAAAATCAGCAGTAATTACCGGTGATGCTCATGAAATAGAACAGATTGTTGCTGCATTTGAAAAAATGGAAATATTCAGTAAGCTGATAAAAGTAGATGTGGCATCGCACAGTTACCAGATGGATGAACTTAAACCAGAACTAAAACAACAACTCAGCCATCTTCAGCCTAAACAGCCAAACATTGATTTTTATTCTACAGTACTCGGACACAAAATAAATAACACGATAAGTTTGGATGCCACTTATTGGGCTGATAATCTGCGTGAACCGGTGCAGTTTGCTGATACCGTGCAGGCATTATTAGCAGATGGTATACAATTATTCATCGAAGTAAGCCCGCATCCTGTACTTACACAGGCTATTGAAGAAAATATTGAAAGTGCCTCTGCTGATGCGGTTGTTATTGAAAGCACAGAAAGAGATAAAGATGATGTCGAACAATTTACGAGAAACTTAGCAAAAGCATTTTGCAACGGAGCATTTGTAAACTGGAGAAATTTTTATGGTTCTCAATACGAAAAAATACGCCTCCCCGAATACCCCTGGCAGAAAGAATATTACTGGTTAAAAGAAGAACAAAACGTATCCGGTAAAACACGATTGATAAATGGTCATGCAGCACATCCATTTCTGCAGCGATACAGCTACATGGCGGAGGGAATAAAAACACATATCTGGGAGTCTGTAATTTCACTTGCTTCATTTCCATTTTTAAGTGGACATAAGATAGGCGATACTGTAGTCTTCCCGGCTGCTGCATTTCTGGAAATTGGTTATGCTGCTTATCGCGAACTATCAGGATTTACATCCTGTAAAATGGATAATATCAGCATTCGCAATCCTCTTTATTTAAAGGAAGACTCCTCTGCTAAAATAAAGATTGTACTACAGCAAAAAATCGGAGATTTATACTCGTTCGGTATCTATGCCGTTGACGAGACAGAACATTTTGTTGCAGATATATTACTGAAGGAAAAACATAGTGAAGCTAAAAAATTTACCTCATCTCAATTACCTCATCATATCAATGGAAAAGACCATTATGCCAATTGCGCTAATATTCAGTTGAATTATGAACAAGAATTTATAGCTATACAAGATATACGCTATGATGCTGACTTGTATGAGAGCGCTATAGAATTGCAAGCAGATGATGGTTTTTCATTTTACTTTCATCCGGCATGGCTTGATGCCATGCTACAAACTGCCTTAGTTCCGGCATATCTTGATTCACAAACAACCTATATTCCCTATTTCGCTAAAAGTCTGACTATAATCAAACAACCTCAAGGTGTTCTGGGACATGCTAAAGTATATGTGATACAAAAAGCCGAAGACAAGTACTGCTTCAAACTCGAAGTCTTTGATGAAGTTGGCTTATGCGCAGTCTTTGAAGATTTAATTTTTAAAAGACTGGAACAAAAAGATACGCTTATTGAAAAAGAAAAAAAACACTATCGTATTTCTACGATTAAAGCAGATTTTACAGCCCTTGATGAGAAAAACCCTATTCTGATTATCCATAATAATTTAGGGTCAGAAAAAGTTTATGAGGCTTTCGTTAACAGCGGGCATCAGACTGCTTATCTTGATATTGAAAACTATAGTGTTGAGTCTTTTAAATCGGCCATCAGCCAAGCCAAGTTGACACCTGACACTCAGCTGATATTCATTCCCGATGAAGCTGACACTTGGGAAGATGCTGATTCGGTAATGGATGCACAGCAAAATACAATTTTGCCTTTATCTTATCTCGTGCAGGCATTATCTCAAACTGAGACCATTGTGCGCCTGTGGTGTATTACTCAACACGCACAGTCTTTTGATAGCTATAAAGAACTTTCCGCTACACATGCCATGATACCTGCTTTTATGCGTGTCTTATGGAATGAGCATTTCGAATTAAAACCATCAACAATTGATATCGACGGCGATGCTGACATTGCTGATCTTCCGGAAATTATTCATCAGTCTTGCCCGGAAAATGAATTGATAATTCGCAATAAAAGGATTCATGCTGTTCGCCTCGAAGACGATCTTATCATCCATCATCAGCCTGAAGTTATTGCAGGAAATATTCCATTTGAAACCAGCATGCGAGAGGTGGGTGTAATCGATAATTTATTTTACAAAATTAAATCCCTTCCGGTTTTACAAGAAGATGAGATACATATTGAAGTTGAAGCAGCAGGAATCAACTTCATGAATTTAATGTCTGTCTTAGGCATCTATCCGGGTAAAGTAAACGGATTCGGAACTTTGGGTATCGAGTGTGTCGGCACAATTAAAGCAAAAGGTTCAGCTGTCCATCATTTCAATATTGGAGATCGTATATTCGGCATGGCCTATCACACGCTCACTTCAGATTTAATTACAAATGCTGCCTCTTTTACTAAAGTACCTGATGGATTTAGTGTTGACGAATTGGCTACAATTCCTGTTGTGTTTCTCACTGTTTATTATAGCTTGGTTGAGCAGGCACGCATCAGAAAAGGAGAAAAAGTGCTGATACATGCTGCAACTGGCGGTGTGGGCCTGGCGGCTATTCAAGTATGCAGACTGTATGAATGTGAAATCTATGCTACTGCAGGAAGTGAAACTAAACGTCAATATCTCAGAGATATGGGTATTCTGCATGTTTACGATTCGCGTTCTCTCGATTTTTATGATGAAATACTTCGTGATACGGAGGGAAAAGGCATAGATGTTGTACTAAATTCTTTATCCGGAGAAGCCCTGTATAAAAGCTTGGATTTGCTTGATAATTTTGGTCGATTTGTAGAAATTGGCAAAAAAGACGTGTATGATAATACACATATCGGCTTAAAAGTTTTCAAAAAATCATTAAGCTATTTTATGGTTGATTTGGAAAAAATGCTTTTTGAAAGACCTGAAATTTTAGGCGAGCTGATGATAGAAATCAGCAGCCTGTTAAGTGAAAAATCAATTATGCCTTTGCCATATACCGCATTCGGAATTGCTGAAGTTAAGGATGCTTTTCATATGATGCAGACATCATCTCATATTGGAAAGATAATTATCCGATTTAATAATAAAGAACATATCAGCATTGAAGACAACGGCATGTTCAGATGTTTGCCCCAAGCCACTTATCTGATTACCGGCGGCTATGGTGGACTGGGCATGGCATTTGCAAATATGCTGGCGGAAAATGGTGCCGGAAACATTATACTGATTGGCAGAAGTGCACCTAAGGAACATGTACTCTTACAAATTGAAGAACTTAGAATGAAGGGCGTTAATATCATTACTGCATTTGCTGATGTGAGTGATTATGATGCATTAAAATCAATCATAGAGACAATAGACAGCACTAAACCGCTTAAGGGTGTATTCCACATGGCCGGCTTGCTTGATGACAGTGCTATTGCTAACCTTACAAGTGAACAATTTTACAAAGTACTTTCGCCAAAAATTGCTGGAGCTATAAATTTACATGAACTTACTAATAACTTAGATCTGGACGTTTTTGTCTTGTTTAGCTCATCTACGGTTTTATTTGGCTCGCCGGGACAGGCTGCCTACGTATCAGCCAATGCATTTATGGATGCTTTGGCATACAAACGCAGGCAACTCAATTTGCCTGCTCAGAGTATACAATGGAGTACCATATCAGATGCCGGTATGGCGGCTTTTGATGACAATAAAACCAAACGTTTGCTTGAAGAAGGTATTCTGCCATTAACCACAAAAGAAGCCACATCAACATACCAATTTATTGCTTATGACGAACATCCTACTATTGGGGCATTTCAAATTGATGTGCTTAAATGGCAACAAACTTATCTTTCTGCAAAGGCTAATCCATATTTCAGCCAATTGACAAAGAACGCTGTTATTCAGTATCAGACAAACACAGCTGTTACCTTCCGTGAAGAGTTGTTGATGCTAAATGACAATCAATTAGCAGAGAATAAAGTGGAAGAAAAACTGAAAGAGATAATTTCTAAAACGACTAAGATTCATCCGGATAAAATAACAGCTTCATCCACCTTCAAATCTTTGGGAGTGGATTCGCTGATGTCCATTCAATTAAAAAATCAACTGGAGAAAACTTTTGAACTGTCATTATCCGTTACTGCCTTTTGGAATCACTCTTCAATAAAAGCATATACCCGTTTTTTAATGGATAAATTACAACTACAGCCCATCCTACATACCGAGTCGTTTGAAAAGGCGACTTCTAAAGAGAAAGAATCTATTGTAGATGCAAGCAAAGAAACGATAGAGACAACTACGGATGAATTAGACGAACTGAGCAAATTATTGGATGACGAATTAAATGCCTTGTAATGTCAGAATCAGAAAAATATGCCGAACAAATAAAGCAAGCGCTTTCAGCCATTAAATCATTGAAAGCTCAACTGGCGGCAGAACAAAAAAAACAGCATGAGCCGATTGCCATAGTAGGCATGGCAATGCGTCTGCCCGGTGGTATAGAAAATGAACAACAGTTACT
>CAZPBT010000221.1:0-4974 GCA_964584555.1 uncultured Chitinophagales bacterium | reverse complement strand
CTCATGGATTTTGATGAAGTAATTATACTTTCAGCAAATGACGATAAATTGCCCGGTAGTCATAAGAACAATTCTTTTATACCCTATAATTTGCGCAAAGGTTTTGGCTTGCCAACTTACGAACAGGCTGATGGCATTGGTGCTTATCACTTTTACAGATTGCTGAAGCGTGCAGAAAAAATTACTTTGCTTTACAACAATAAAAGTGGCGAAGACAGCAGTGAAAAAAGCCGTTTTATCAGACAGATAGAACATGAATGGACATCTAAGGCAGGTACGCTCAAGCATAAGGTGATACTGCCGGAAACAAAAACTGACCTGCCACCTGAGCACGAGCAACCCATTGAAATAAAGAAAACAGATGCAATGAAAGTACAATTGGCAGAATGGGTATATTCACCTACTGCACTAAAATTGTATATCAAATGCCCTTTGCAATTTTATCTGCGCTATGTACAGAAAATTAAAGAGCCCGAACAATCGGATGACGACTTTGATGATGGTACATTCGGACTTATTTTGCATAAAACATTAGAACTTACCTATAAACCCTATATCGGAAAGACGATTTCTGAAGAGAATATCAAAGCATTTTCATCCGATTCATTCATTCGTAAAAAAATAAAAGAAGCATGCGAATCGGAAGATTTGAAATTGCCTAAAGAAATTCTAAATAGCCGGCATCAATTGCAATTTAAAGTGATAGAAACGTATGTGAAGCGCATATTAGTCAACGATGCCAAAGAAAATGAATTGCAGGTATTGCATACGGAACAAAAATTCAAATGGGAAAATTTATCCTTGCAAAATGGAGCTTTAGTTGCCTTGGAAGGAATATTTGACCGAGTAGATAAAATGGACGAAAACACGATACGCATCATAGATTATAAAACAGGTGTAATTCACTTGCCGGATTTTCCGAATGAAGATGAACAGCCGGACAAGTTTTTAGACAGTCTCTTTTCGTTTACAGATAAAAATCATGACTACAGTGCAGCGTTCCAAGGTCTTTTATATGCACTGATGTACTACAAATTATTTAACTGCACTAATATTATTGTCGCTTATCATCATACCCGTACCATCACTTCAGGACTGAGTTATCTCAATGAAGGCAAACCTATACCTGTTGATTTATTGCTGGCATTTGAGAAAAGATTATCAGATTTGCTGGGTGACATTATTTACAAGCAAGATTTCTTCATACAATCTGAAAATAAAAATGCGTACGACTATTCGCCGTACGCAGATATGTTTGGTGTAAATTAATACTGATTAGTGAATATCTTTTCTTTCAGTCGAGTACGTTGAAGTATCGCCTTTTTCGCGCTTTAGATTTTCAAACTCTTTTTGTACCATGGTTTGTTCATCACCATGATAGGTTTGCCAGTATTGATAGCCAATAACAGCACCCCAGATTATGGTAACAAAACTTAAGCCCGGCGTAAACCACATTAGACCAAAAGCTTTTGCCAGCCAAAGGAATCCAATTACTAATGCATATATCATGGCATGGCGTTTAAATTTGGCTCGTTTCTGAGCCATTTCCCAAAGTTGCGCATCGTTTTTATTAAATTCTCCCAGTTCGTTCATTTTATTTTATTTTCCATTATAACGCAAAATCTCTCCAAAAAATTCCCTGAAATCAAAAATTATTTCATCACTTGTTTGATGATGGGCAATTTGGCATGATAAGGCGGATAACGCAAAGGTACATCCGGCCAGGTTACTTTATTGCAAACGGGTTTTTTGTGTGTAAACGTATCGAAACTGTATTTGCCATGATAAGCACCGATACCACTATTGCCAATGCCGCCAAATGGCAGCTGGTCGTTAATAAAATGAGAAATAGTATCATTGATACAACCACCGCCAAACTGTATTGTCTGGATAAACTGTTGCTGTGTATCATAGCTGTTAGAAAAGAGATAAAATGCCAGCGGTTTCTCAAATCGTTTGATGATGGCAATAGCTTCTTCCATAGAGCCAATGGAAATTGCCGGTAATATGGGGCCGAAAATTTCATCTTGCATTAAAGGATGCTCCATGTCATCAATTTCTATAAGCGTAGGTGCAATATAACGGGTTTCTTCATCAGTTTGCCCACCCGTAATAATATTACCGTCTACTATCATCGCCGCTAATCTTTTAAAATGTTTATCGTTTATGATGCGCGGATAATCTGCGCTTTCCTGAATATTAGTGCCATAAAACGAGGATACACTTTTTGCAAAAGCCGAATAAAATTTATCTTTTACATCTTCATGAATCAGAAGATAATCCGGTGCAACGCAAGTTTGTCCGCCATTCAGAAATTTTCCCCAGGCAACACGCTTTGCCGCCACTTCCACATCGCTGTTTTTATCTACCACACATGGACTTTTTCCGCCTAATTCCAAAGTAACAGGCGTCAGATATTCAGCAGCGGCGCGGGCAATGGTTTTGCCTATTTCAACACCTCCGGTAAAGAAGATATAGTCATAACGTTGTGCCAGCATTTCATTATTATCTGAATGTTCTTCGAGCACAGTCAAGTATTGCGTACTGAAATTATCTTCAATAAGTTTATAAATGAGATGATGCGTATTTAATGCAGCTCTGGGTGGTTTGATGATACAAGTATTACCTGCTGCCATAGCACCTACAACAGGAGCTAAAGTTAATTGAAAAGGATAATTCCATGCACCGATAACCAGACATACACCGTAAGGTTCGGGATAGATGTAGTTTTTAGACGGGAAATTGGCAAGGGTATCTTTTACCAGTTCAGGAGTTGACCATTTCTTTACGTTTTTTATCATGCTATTGATTTCTTCATACACTACTCCTATTTCTGTGGCGTATGTTTCAAATTTAGACTTCCGGAAGTCGGCATAAAGTGCTTCATATATTTCATCTTCATGAGCTTTAATGGCATTTTTTAGACGCTTTAGTTGTTGAATTCTGAAATCAACATTTCGTGTAGAGCCTGATTCAAAATAGGCACGCTGCTCTTGCACGAGCTGAGCTATGTCGGAAGTGGAAATTGTAGTTTTCATAAGCTAAAAATAGTAAAATTAGACGTAATGCTACTTTACACAAGCTAATTAGCAACAGTAATATCTCTTTTGATAAGGATTTTTAACATCATCCAAGAATAAGATTTTGTTATATTCGCATAAATAAATAAAAAAGATGTTCAAAAAAATACAGCTGGTGGCTACAATGCTGATTTGGAGTTGCATTGCATATGCCCAAAACGGCAGTTTGGTTTTTAATACCGAAGTGGAAGGGGTAAAGCAGTTTACGCTTAAAGAAAACGGATTGCGCGTACTGCTTATTCCGGATAAGACCGCAGGAAATGTAGTTGTCAATATTGTATATGAAGTCGGGTCGCGACATGAAGGGTATGGTGAATCGGGTATGGCTCACTTGCTGGAACATATGCTTTTTCGTTCTTGCAAAAATTTTGTCAACATAAAACAGGCTATAGCTGAAAAGGGTGCAATGGCAAACGGTACCACATCATACGACAGAACCAATTACTATGAGATATTACCGGCATCAGATTCTAATCTCAACTGGGCATTAGCCATGGAAGCCGACAGGATGGTGAATTCCAAGATATTGCAAGAAGAACTGAATACAGAATTTAGCGTAGTGCGCAATGAATTTGAAATGGGCGAAAATGATCCTGATGCCATCCTGAATGAGCGTATCTTGTCTACTATGTATTTATGGCATAATTACGGCAAAGCTGTGATTGGTTCTAAAGAGGATATTGAACGCGTAACGGCTGACAGGCTAAAAGCATTTTATCAAAAATATTATCAACCCGACAATGCCGTTTTAATTGTAGCAGGAAAATTTGATGAGGAAAAAGCCAAGCAATATATAGTACAAAATTTTGCTTCCATCCCGAAACCTCAGCGCATTTTACAACCTACCTATACTGTTGAGCCGCCACAAGACGGCATACGATACGTAGAATTGAAAAGAATAGGCGATATGCAGTCTATCCAATGGGCATATCATACTCCGGCTCTGGCGGCTAATGATTATGCAGCCAACGATGTCTTGTTCAGCATACTTACAGACGATCCAAATGGCATTTTATATAAACGATTTGTGGAAACCAAGTTAGCGAACAGCATATCCGGATATACTTTTTCCAACCGTGACCCCGGAGCTTCCATGTACGATTTGGTGCTTCCGAAATCAACGGATATGAAACTCGTGGAAACAGAACTTTTTAAAATACTGAATGGAATGGATACGCTTACGATTACACAGCATGATGTGGATCTGGCTAAAAGCTCAACCTTGAAATTCTGGAATAATTTTACCGACAATACACAGCGCTTTTCTACATTCATTACAGATATTATTGGAGCCGGTGACTGGCGATTGTGGTATAAATATCGCGATGATGTGGAGAAGGTTACATTGGCAGATGTAAAAAAAGTAATTCAGGATTATTACAAACCATCCAACCTGACTTGGGGAAAATTTATTCCGGATAAAAATCCGGACAGGGCTATTGTACCGGAAATAAAAGATATTGATGCCATAGTAGCAAATTATAAAGGAAGAGAAACGAACAAAATGACGGAATCTTTCTCTACGGATTATGATAGTATCCTGGCAAAAGTAAAATTTAATAAAACCAAAAATGGATTAAAATATATTGTTTTACCCAAACCTACCAAATCCGATGTGATAGTGTTTTCCGTTGATTTGCGATTTGGCAATGAAACAGCATTGCAAAATACACAGGGCATAAATAATGTGCTGGCAAGTTTAATGGAAGAGGGTACGGCAACACAAAGCAAAGAGAAAATTGCAGAAATGCTGAACAAGCTAAAATCTGAGATTAGTTTTTCAGGCAGGGCAAGTTCTTTATCTATAAATGTAAAGACGACAAAAGCAAATTTTTCCGCATGTATGGATATACTAAAGGATATGCTGATGAATCCGAAATTAAGCGAAGCGGAT
>CAZPBT010000220.1:0-4978 GCA_964584555.1 uncultured Chitinophagales bacterium | reverse complement strand
AGAGGTTGCTGGGCATGGTGGTATTCTTATAACTCTTTACGGTTCGTAGTTTGTTTTTGTCATAGAAATCAACGGCGAACGTAGTGAGCTAGCTAGATAAACTAATAACCAGCACTTGTTATTTTGCCTCCTGTAATAATAAATGTAAACACAAATATCATAATAATTGACATGATAAATACTATTTCAAATTTATGTTTATCCGAATATAGCTTCTTTAACTCATCACTATAATTATTATATGCAGAACTGTCGAATTGTTTGAGAATAATAGTAATCGGAAAATATTCTATAAAATCAGAATCGAACATATACTTTGGACCATTTATAGTGTGCTCAAGTATTATATTCTTATTTTTTATACCTTTTTTATATGATTTTATTCTAAAATACTGACGCATACTTAATAGCCATCCTATCCCAGCAGATATGTATGAAATAATAATCAGTAAGGAAAGTGTATTATAAATCATATATTATAGATATTTTATACTAGTAACAATCTGGATCAAAAGATTTTGTACCTTGTTCAGGGTTATCTTGCATTTCACTTTCATAGCTTGTAAAAGGGATTGTGAGTGGTTTAATAGCGGCTTTTAGTTTGTTAACATTTACATTTGCACGGGTTTCAAATTTTACTCCGAAACCTAATGCTACTTTACCACCAATTTCTAATCCAATTTTACCATTATTCTTAACAGTAGCATCAATACCAACTTTCTTTATTGTGCCAAGCCCCAAACTTGCTTTAACTTCAGTTTCTTTAGTCGTACCTGACATCACATTCCATTCTTTTCTAACTTCAACCCCAACCCCTGAACCAACACTAAAGCCAGGGTTTACTGTAATTTCACCATCATGAAAAGATGAAGTCATATCAAATCCTTTTTCGGTATTTGCTTCAAAACCAAAAAGATTTCCCTCGAATCCAACAGACCCACCAACTCTTTCTCCTACAAATACACCTTCAAGACCTGCATCACCAAACAGAATCTTAAATTCACCTTCTAAGCTAAATGATTTAACGATATCCATTACATCAAATTTATCATAAATTCCTTTTGCAAAATTTGGAAAATACGTAGGGTATTCTGAATATAACTGACTCCCACTACTAACACTTGTAATAAATGAGGGATTATTAGGATCAACCCACCTATGTATATAGTATAATCCACCAGGATTAACTAAATCTTTATCAAATTTCATTTGGATTTGTGTCTTATCACCAATTGTAGTTTTAATAACAACCCATGCTGCATCACCATCTACATCAATAGCTTGTATTGGTGTATTTCCTGCAAATACATACGGACTTTGATGTGGATATTTAGAGGCTAATCTGTCTGTAGTTGGAAACTGTCCACGTCGTGGATCATAGAGGCGGTTTCCAAAGTCATAAGGTAATGGTGTTAGTTCTTCTTCTTTTTCCATACCATTAAATCCATAGCGGTAGGTGCCCGTGCTAATCTGTGTATTGGGTGTGCTTGCTTCACATGTGTAAGTTACACTATTTTGTACCAAATTGAGTGTTAAATTGTCTAAATAAAAAACACCCGCATTGGCTTGCTGTGTTTTATCGCCCATTATATGCACCAGTATCACTACATTGCCGCCCCTGCTCCTAAAGGTGGGGCTGCTTATGGTGCCAAAGGCATTTATCGGTATGTCTATTATAGGCTGTGCTCCCATAGGACCCACTAAATCAAACTCGTTGGCATCGTAAATACTAATGGAAGCATTGGGCACATTGGCAAAATCTATCGGGCTTAGGGTGCTGTTGAGCACGTCTATATTAAAGGCATATTGGGTATAGCTTTGCGTGGGCAACTGGCGTGCTGCCGCACCCAGCCATAGTTGCATGCCCTGCATCTCAAAGTCGCCCTGGGTTATTTTGAGTCGTTGGCTATCAGCCTCCCATACTGCACTGCCTGCCACCAATGGCGGGTTAATCTACAACTCGCTCATTTTCTGGCTGTCGGATATCCCTGCCTGCTGCCACATTGCTATAACCTACGAGGTTGGTTAAAATAATAATTCATTGATAATCAAATAGATATTTTTTTTGATGCCCCCAACCTACGAGGTTAAGAAAACAAAAATGACACATCTTCCTGCGACAGATTTTTTACAAAGTTTTCGTCTTCTACGACCAGTGCACTCGATGTTTCTTCCTTTTTAGATTGTATGGCAATGATTTTTTCTTCTATCGTATCCTTGCATATCATCTTATAGGCAAATACATTTTTGGTTTGTCCTATCCGGTGGGTGCGGTCTATGGCTTGCTGCTGTATGGCGGTATTCCACCAAGGGTCTATCAGAAAAACGTAATCGGCAGCCGTTAAATTGATACCCGCATTTCCTGTTTTTAAGCTCATTAAAAAAACTCGATGGGTATTGCCTTCTTCCTGAAAAGCGGCTACCATTTTCTGCCGTTCTGTTATTGCGGTATCGCCGTCAAAATGAAAATAAGGAATCTTGTTTTTTTGCAACTCTGCCGAAATCAAATGCAGCATATCTTTAAACTGTGAAAACACCAGTACTTTATTGTCGGATAAATTGTTGAGCAATTCGTCCATCAGCACATCCAGCTTTATCGATTGGTTGCTTTTTATTTCATCATCTTTTGCCAAAACAGGCGCACAACACACCTGGCGCAGTTTTAAAATAGCCTGCAAAATATTGAGCTTACTCTTGGCTAAGCCATCTTGTTTGATATTGAGAAACACACTTTGTCGGGCTTTCGCTTTAATCAATTCATAAGCTTCTCGTTGTTCTTCGCCCATCTCACAAAATAAGGTCAGTTCTGTTTTTTCCGGTAAGTCTGTGGCAACTTGTTGTTTTGTTCTGCGTAATATAAATGGTGCAGTAAGCTTATGCAAAGCCTCCATTTTTTCTTTGCTCCTGTTGCGGTCTATTGGAAGCGCATATTCATTTCTGAAAAACTCTTGCGAACCCAAAAATCCCGGCAGTAAATAATTAAGCTGTGCATATAAATCAAAAGTCTGGTTCATTACTGGTGTACCGCTTAGTGCAATTTTATGTTTTGACAAAATCTCATAGACTGCCTTAGTTGACTGGGCATAGAGTGATTTAATATTATGACTTTCATCAATAACAATCGTATTCCAGAAAATATTTTTCAGTTCATCAATATCATTTCTAAGAGTGGCGTAAGTAGTTATCAATACCTGTGAAGCAGACTCGCGATAATCGGCAAGTTTCCTGTTTACACCTTGATAAATAAAAGTGTCAAAATCCGGATAAAATTTTTGCAGCTCATTTTTCCAGTTATAAATCAAAGAACTCGGGCATACCACGATAAACCGGGCAGTGCTGTCTTTTTCATATTCGTGGGCTAAAAATGCAATCGTTTGCAAGGTTTTACCCAAGCCCATATCATCCGCCAGGCAAGCACCCGCATTTACTTCACCCAAAAGGCAAAGCCATTCAAATCCTTTGTACTGATATGGGCGAAGCTCGGCATTTAGTTTTTGAGGAAGAGCAATAACCGGCTTATCTGATTTTTGCCATTCATCCCATTTTTGCCACCATGCAGCCCCGATGATATGGCGCAATTTAGATGATTGTTTAAGCTCTTCAGACTGAATCAACAGCCATTTGGGTATGGTTATTTTATCTTTGTTGATTTTGGCGTGTTTGAGCAGAGTTTCATATTTTTGCAGCCATTCTTCTGTCAATACTCCAATAGAATTATCATTGAGCAAAACTGAGCGTTGTCCGTTGTTCAGTATTTTTTGGAGCTCACGCAAGTCCACTTGTTCAGTGCCGAATTGTACGGTAAATGTAGCAGTTACTATATTATCTGTCGTGCTGATATCGTTGATATGTGTTTCAATAGGAAATGTAGAATAACGGAAATGCTGCAACATATCCATGCCTATCCACTCTACATCACGTTCGAGCATATTGTGATAAAAATTCAAAAACCAGTTTCGTTTTTTGGCGTCATCAAAAGTGAGATAAAAGTAGTCGTTGTTTTGTTTTTCAAAATTGGGATGTTGTCGTCTGATAATAGCACGAAATTCTTTTTCCGCCTCCTCATTTCTGTTTACCAGATAAATTTGTCCTTCAATAGTTGTTTCCTGGTTGGGTTTAAAATTACCTTCAATGAGGATGTTTTCATATTTCCATTGAGGCGTAATCATCAGGTAAGCACCACTGTTTAGCTCACTCAAATAAATGCAGTTTACAGGAGTAACATCTATACTTTTTGACTCAAAAAATTTGCCTTTATCAACAGGATATTTTTGTTCTAATTTTTTAACAACATGTTGCAAAAACAGATGAGGATGTTTTCCGTATTTTTCAATGGGCAATTCTTCAAAGGCATCAATTTCTTTGGCATCTTCAGGCTTTAGTAAAAAATATACATTTTCTTTTTGCAATAAGTAAGCATTGCGGTTGAAATGTGAAAGCTCGATATTTTGCTGATCTGCTTCAACATAAACTTCGAGCGTAAGCATGCCGTTAATAAGCTGAATCACTTTGAAAGAAATCTTGGGTGTAGCGTTGCTTATGCGACAAGAACGGATTAAATAATTTCCGGTAGCTTCATTGAGTATTTTATGATACAAACTGAAATTTTCTTGCTCAGGTATCAATGCCAGTATGTGTTCATATTGCTGTCTGAGTATTGCCCGGTTGAGGTATAATTCTAAATTGCCACCTAGCTTTTGTTTACTCAGATTTTTTTTCTGTTCGGACAAACTAAAACGAACTGCCTCAAAACAAAATTGGTCAATAATGCCATAGCTTTTGCCTTTAAAATGCAATCTGCTGCGTTGTAAATTTTCTTCAGTTAAGGGCAGGCTGTTAAAGGAAGTAAGTTTATCTCTTTTGTTTACTTGTAAAAGTGAAAAGAGATCATAAAATTCATATACAAATTCGGGGTGCAGACAAAGTGCATATTTGGAAACAAGCTTAGCCATAAAAAAATCGGTCGCAAAGATGCAAA
>CAZPBT010000219.1:0-5021 GCA_964584555.1 uncultured Chitinophagales bacterium | reverse complement strand
GATTTGTAGTTTGATTTTAAATCGCAATAACCTGAGTTCGGGTTAAGAAAAACAAGTTAAAAAAATAGTTGATTTCTCATTTTTCCTCCAACTTAACAAGGAGGAGGAATAAAAAGGTGGTGGTTCTTGATAAAAAAATCAACTATTTTTATATTGAAACGCTTATCCCGAACTCAGGTTAGTAAATTAACAACAGTGATATTATTCAGACATCTGGCAAAAGGCATTTGGCACATGTATTAAAGTTAGTGAGTTTAAGATTTCTGAATATAATCTAAAATTTATAATTCAAAATCTAAAATTTCCCTGCGAACTTAACGCCATTTAACAACTTGTGTTGTTCCTTTTTGTGATATTTAAGAAATGAAAAAGAATAAACTTCGTTTGTTTTTTATCCTGTCGGTTTTTTGCCTTTCTGTCTATGGCATGTACCAGTATTGCAATCCGCCGGCTTATTATCTGGAAACCAGAATTGCTAAAAATTATGATTCCATTGCTGCACTTTCATTCAAGTATTGTAAAAAAAACAACATGGATACTCAGCATTGTATGCTGATTGATTACTCCATGCACTCCGGCTATTTCCGCTTCTTTTTATGGGATTTCCAACAACATAAAAAAATTGATTCGGGTATGGTTTCGCATGGTTGCGGAAAATATCCATGGGGACAAACTTTTACAAAAACCAATCCTGTTTTTAGCAACAAAGCAAACAGTCATTGCTCTTCTTTGGGCAAATATGCCATTGGCAAACGCGGTTACAGTAACTGGGGTGTTCATGTCAATTATGTGTTGAACGGATTAGACAAGACCAACTCCAATGCCAAAAGCAGACAGGTAGTATTACACAGTTGGGATGACGTACCCGAGACGGAAATTTATCCCAAAGGCACACCCGAAGGGTGGAGCTGCCCCGCAGTGAACAACAGTTTTATGCTGCGCATCGATACTTTATTGCAAACCAAGAAAGAAGCTGTTTTGTTGTATAGTTTTAATTAATTATTCTCTATATTCTTGTTAATGAAACAAATACTCAAGGCGACTATTGAATATTTTACTACAAGTTGTGAGTCGCAAATTTATCCTTACTTTTGCGCCATGATTGAATTTAACAGCATACAATTACCCAACGGACTTACGCTTATTCACCATGAAGATACCACTACGCCTTTTGTTGTGGTAAACACGTTGTATAAAGTGGGTGCGAAAGATGAAGATGAACACCGCACCGGGTTTGCCCATTTGTTTGAACATCTGATGTTTGGCGGAACAAAAAATTTCCCTGATTTTGATAAGCCCCTGCAAGAATCGGGTGGCGAAAACAATGCATTCACGAATAATGATTATACCAATTACTATGACATCGTTCCTGCCGAAAATATAGAAATACCACTGTGCCTCGAAGCCGACAGGATGACGCAACTCAACATCAATACAAAGAGTTTATCCGTACAACGAAAGGTGGTTTGTGAAGAATTTAAAGAACATTATATCAACCAGCCTTATGGTGATGTGTGGCATCTTATACGAGAGATGGTGTATGAAAAACACCATTATAAATGGCCTACTATCGGCAAAGAATTGAAACATATCGAAGAAGCCACATTAGATGATGTGCGCTCGTTCTATCAAAAATATTACCAACCGGGAAATGCAATTTTAGTCATTGCCGGAAACATCAACTGGGATAAAACACAAGAACTCGTTCAACATTACTTTGGTGCTATTTCCTCCACAATCGTTGAACACAACCTGATTTTTGAACCTGAACAAACCGCTGCAAAAACAAAAACAGTACACGAAGAAGTGCCTTTTAGTGCGCTGTTTATCAACTTTAAAATGGAAGACAGGCTGAATAAAGCCTATTATACAGCTGATATCTGTTCAGATTTATTATCGAACGGGGCGGCATCGCGTTTGCAGAAAAACTTAGTAAAAGAAAAAAAGGTTTTCATAGAAATTGATTGCTATATCAGCGGCAGTGTGGAAACGGGTATTTTTACTGTTGAAGGAAAGGTAAAAGAAGATGTGGATATGGCGTATGCCGAGCAATTAGTTTGGGAAGAACTGGAAAAACTGAAAACTGGCGATGTACACGAAAATGAGTTGACAAAATGCAAAAACAAAATGCTCACCTACATGAATTTCTCCGATTCAAGCTTATTAAATCGCAGCATCAGTTTGGCATTTTATGAACTTTTAGGCGATGCCCAACTCATCAATAAAGAAGAAGAATTTTACACGAATATCACTTCGGCAGATGTACAAGTATATGCACAATCTTTATTTGTAAAAGAAAAAAGCAACACGCTATATTATTTGAAGAAATAAATCTGACTATAAAAACAAGTATTATGAATCTGCCTCCTATACACGATATACAACAAATACAACCTGCCTTGCCCGAAACAAAGGTGCTTGCCAATGGAATAGTTTTACATGGCTTTAATGGGCTTAAAAACGACATCTTGAAACTGGATTTGGTTTTTAATGCCGGAAAATGGGTTGAACCCCAACAAATGGTTGCCGAATTTACAGCTCGCTTATTCAAAAGCGGAACTGCTCAGTTTGATGCTCATGCGCTTAGTGAAAAAATTGAATTTCTGGGTAGCAGTATAAAAGCCGGTGTGGGCTACAATACCTTTACGGTATCGGTAAGCTGTATGAATAAACATCTCACTGCCACCTTGGAGCTACTGTTAATTTGTTTAAACGAAATTAATTTTCCTGAGAATGAAATTACACACGAACAGCAGAAAGCCAAATCCCAATTAAAATTAGCGTTGGAAAAAAACGACTATATCGCCGATATTACTTTTCGGAAATTGTTGTTTGGCGAAAATCATCCTTATGGTTATGCTTCTTCCGTAGGGGCAATTGATGCCATTGCCCACAAATCACTCTTAGATTATTACGACACTTATGTGATACCATCACTTTGCACGCTTTATATTGCCGGAAAATTTGCCCATCAAGAATTGACGGCTATAGAAAATACCATCGGAAAATGGCATAAAACACCCTTGTCGGATAATGCAATTTTACAGCTCCCTGAATTTCCTGAAATACCCAAAAATCCGGTTTTTATCAAAAAAGAAAAGTCGGTGCAATCTTCTATCGTCATTGGCAATATCGGCATCGACCGTATGCATGAAGATTATCCGGCATTCATCTTGTTGAATACCATTTTTGGCGGTTATTTCGGCTCTCGGCTGATGAGTAATATCCGAGAGGAAAAAGGCTTGACTTATGGCATTTATTCCAGCTTATTTATCCTGAAACATACTGCAGTATTTTCTATTCAAACTGATACCAATGTTGACACGAAAGATTTGTGTTTAAGTGAAATATATAAAGAAATGGAGCGTTTACAAACGGAGTTGATACCCGAAGAAGAAATCAGACTGGCACGCAATTATTTGTTGGGTAAATTCTTACACAGAACTGATGGGCCATTTAATCAGATGGATGTATATAAGTCATACTGTATAGAAAATGTTAACATTTCTAAATTTGAGGAAATTGTAGAGGGAATACGCCAACAAACGGCAGTATCTTTGCAACGTGTAGCCCAAAAATACTTTCTTAAAGAAAAGATGCTGGAAGTAGTTGTGGGTTAATGATGAATTATTAATGATAAATTTTGAATGTTAAATGATTAATGAAAACAGAGCACTGTCGCACTACCCTTTTGAGAGGGGATAAAGAGGTGTATCTTTCGCTTTTAACTCAACGAATGCAATATAACAAACATAAACGTATTCTTTTTCTATTGGCAAATATGCTATTTAGTTCTGTTTGTTTATTTGCACAAACTGCATTTGAACCGCCTCAATTAACTTGTGTACGCAATACTGCAACAGCACCTGCAGGCACAGAGCTCAACTGGAATTTGCCTGCAACACCCAACCCCTGCTTTACAGGCTATGAGATTTATACTTCAGAAACAGGGATTAACGGCACTTATACGCTTTATTCTACGGTAAGCAATCCTTTACAAACCTCCGTGGTTTTGCCAATTAATAAAGACCGCACAGCTCCGGCAACTATCAACTATTTTTACATCATTAACAGAGGTTCTTGTACCAACCCGACGACTTTAACAAGAACAACCTCTGATACGCTAAGCAATCAAAAGCCACAACCTTTTACCGGTATTACGTCTGCAAGTGTTATCAATAATCAAGTTCATATTACATGGATACCTGCACCCAGCATAGAAGTGATCGGCTATTTGGTGTATAATAATGCTGACGGCTATGTAAATGCGGATACGGTTTGGGGCAGACTCAATACTACTTTAATCGATACGACAAACGATCCAAGTGCTTTTGCGATAACATATAAAATTCGCACGCTGGAATTTTGTGAAGATGTTGCCGGCTTGCAAGGTTCCATTACACCAGACTCAGCCGAACATAAAACTATTTTATTAAGATTAATGGAAGTAGATACGTGTTCACAAGCCGCATCAATACAATGGTCGGCTTATAAAATCGGAACCGCTGCTGTAATAAACTACGAAGTACAAACAAGCATAAATGGCGCATCTTTTACCATCAGTTCTGTGCAAAGTAATACGACATCCAATTTCTTACTTACAAATATCCCATATCAGCAAACTGTCTGTGTGCGCATAAAAGCAAATTTACCGAATGGTTCTTTCGCATTTTCTAACGAACAATGTTTTTCTGCAAATGCCATTCAAAAGCCAAAAGACGATTACATCCGAAATATTAGTGTAGAAAACGGCGTTATTCAAATTGAATATGTGTATGATTCTATAGCTGCACCTCCGCAAACTATCGCCCTATACAAAAGCTCAAACGGTATTGAGTTTATTCCCAAAACAACTTTTGACTCTATTCGTTTACGACCTTTCGTTTTACAAATCAATGAACCGGGTTTAGATGTTGCCGGCACAAACTATTCTTACTTTCTTTCATTAATTGATTTGTGCGACAGCCGTCACTTCTCGGATACTGCCACTACTTTGCGTATTGCGGCAAAGGCTAAAAGCA
>CAZPBT010000218.1:0-5087 GCA_964584555.1 uncultured Chitinophagales bacterium | reverse complement strand
TGTAGAACCACCTCCTTTTAATTCCTCCACCTTTTTAAAGTGGAGGAAAAAAATGAGAAATCAACTATATTATCAGCTTGTTTTTCTTATCCCGAACTCGGGTTAGTATTTCAAACCATGTGGTTTTACCTACACTCACCTACAATAATTAATTATAATATTACACATACAATTAAACCTTACCCTTAATTATATCATCATACAGGTTATTGTATTTTTCAAACATGTGCTCAATACTGAATTCTTTTTTTATATGAGCAATAGCAGCATTTCCAACTGCTGCTACTTTCTCAGGTTGCTCTAAAAGCTGATTTAGTAAATCTTCTAATCCTGAAATTTTATTAAATAAAAATCCATTTCTGGTATGTTCTATTATTTCTGGTATACCTCCCACATTTGATGCAATTACACATACTCCACACGACATTGCTTCCATGGGTAACAATGGCAAATTATCCGCTTTGGAAGGGAATAGCAAAATATTAACCTGATTAAATAATGCTGCCAATTTATGTTTCTCTCTGATAAATGGCAAATGAGTTATCCCATTACAATATGTATTATGTACAACCAATTCATTTCCCACTACAATCAATTCAAAATGAACTTTAATTTTTTCTAAGACTTGCTTAAACCCTGTTTCCCCCTTAAAAATATTATTATTATTAAAAATCAAAATAACGTTAGCGTTATTCCTAATCTCATGATTTTGATATACTGTTGTTTCTATGCCATTCTTAATAGTTCTGTATTTTAATTCTGTATCCCAAACATAAGAACTAGTTAAGCACTCTTCAAGCCAACTACTTACAGGCACAAATACAATAGACTTTGCCATCTGTTTGTACAATTTCTTTTTAAATTCAATAAAGTGTTGTCTTCTGTCAATAAGTGGACTATTTAAGGGCGGAACATTGAGGTAGGGAGTTTTACCTATACCCTGTTTGTAATTTTCATTCTCGAATACATGAGCTTCTCCCCCTGTAATTGACCACATATCATGCAAAGTCCATACGATTTTCTTTTCACGTGCAATTAATCTTAGCGCTGATAAATCAAAATAGCCTCCATGAATATTGTGTAAGTGTATAATATCTGCAGATTTATAGGCCTCTAGTTTTTTTAGTTTGTTATATGTCCCGTTAAATTGATCATCAATTGAAAATATTTTCTTAAAACTGTAGTATGGTTTTACCCTCCATTTAAGTTTAGTCAATAACTTAAATACTTTATCCATCGTATTTTGTTCAAACTCCAGAATCTTGTCGTCATTTGTTGAATCATATTTAACTATTAAGTGGGAATTGTCTGTATTTTTGTATAGAAGATAGGCAATCTTTTCTGCTCCACCATGCAAACTAAATGTATTAATATGCAATATCTTTGGCTTCAATTACAAATATTCAGTTAAAAGTTACTAATTTCACAAAAGTAATTAAAATGCATTACACTCCAGTATTAGTTATTATTTTTAATCGTCCTGAGGCAACCAAGCAATTGTTTGAGAGACTGGCGATTATTCAACCTCAAAAGTTATATATTATAGCAGATGCACCCAGAGCTGGAGTACAACAAGATGTGGTGTTATGTAATGAAACTAGAGCAATCTTTAAACAAATTGATTGGAAATGCGAAATTAAGACAAAATACAACACCAAAAATATGGGATGTGACGCCACTGTAATAAGTGGCATTAATTGGTTCTTTGAGCATGAAGAAATGGGCATTATTTTAGAAGACGATTGTATTCCATCCATTTCTTTCTTTTATTTTTGTGAAAAGATGTTAGAAATATACAAGACAAACCCTGATATAGCTCTCATATGTGGCACAAATTACTTAGACAGACCGCTTTCCAAAAAATATGATTATTATATCGGCGATTTCATGCATACATGGGGTTGGGCTACATGGAAACATATATGGGACAGCGTAGACTGGTCTAAGCGATTTTCATCTGCAGCCATTACTGATAAACTTCTATCTTGTTTTCACAATAAATCATTTGCAGAAATCATGCATAATAATATTATTAACTCATATGCTTGTTCACCGGTAAACTGGGATGCTGTATTTTTTATCAATAATATATTCGAAAACAAAAAAGGTATCATACCTAATATCAATATGATAAGTAATGTTGGATTTACAGGTACCCATTTTAATAATTCATCCAGTAAATTACTAAACACCCCATTTCAGGAGTTTGAACAAGTAATTACATTTAAAGGCACTGATCTTAATCCTAAAGACTTAAAGAAATTAGTTGACAATTATGTAGAAAAGAACCAGTATCTAACAATTAGGGATAAATTATATATTTTTAAAAAAAGTATATCAAAATATTTAACACAATAATCTTTTACTCTTTATGACGAATCCATTTAAGGAAGAAACCACATGTAATCTTATACGTACGATAAGCACATCTGAATTGATAGCCGATTATAAAAAAGAATATCAAATGGATGTTTCCAAATATTTTGGAAACCTTTCTACTATTAGTTTTTTCGAGTGTACTAAAAGTAAATTGAAATTCTTTGAACCAGAAACCACAATGGGAGATTCAGCATTTTATGAAAAATTGGAAGTGTTTGATTGGTACTATATGGATTGGAAATGGGAACAAGAAGTAACTAAAAAATTACTAACTACCAGCAATACCATACTTGAGATTGGCTCAGGAAAAGGTAACTTTATCAAAAAACTATCAGAAGAAGGATATAAGATAAAAGGAATAGAACTTAATGAAAAACAAGCTGAAACAGGTAAAAAAAGTGGGCTGAATGTAGAAAGAAAGTATTTACATGAAGTAAATGAAAACTTTGATGTAATTTGTTCGTTTCAAGTCTTTGAACATATTCCAAATTTAGATGCTATAATAAAGGATGCTGTAAAATTACTTAATAAAGATGGCAGATTAATATTTAGTGTCCCCAACATGGATGCATTTATCAAATATAACGATGCAGGCACATTAAATTTTCCTCCACATCACATTAACTGGTTTTATCACGAAACTTATGAATATATTGCATCCAGATATGGAATAAAACTTGAAAAAATTTTCTATGAGCCATTACCCTCATACCATTTCAATTGGTATAAAGATTATTTAATGACAACGTATTTTAGGAATAGATTTATCAAACGATTATTTCAGAGCAATGCCGGTCAAAGAATACTAAATACCTATATAAAATTATTCTCAAAATCAATCAATGGGCATACTGTTCTAGCCGTGTACAGAAAATAAATTTTCTACTTTTAATTTAAAAATAAACAGTTAACTTTATTACCTTAAGATTTAATTATGAGGGTTATAATAAAGAGATTCTTATTTATCGTGTTAATTAATATACTTATTAATAATGTTCTCGTTGCGAACAATGGAATACGATTAATTAGCCCTGTAAATCAATATCAGCATCCTGGCTATACTGTAAATTTTACGTGGAACAAATTTCTTACTGTCTCGTCTTACAGATTGATTATTGCGACAGACTTTAATTTCAATAATAAGATTGGTGATTATCTTGTAAACAGCACTACTAAGTCATTAACCTTTGACACCTCTATTCATCAGGCTTTCTGGAAAGTAATATCAAATGACCCTGTAATCAGAACAAATAGTAATACATATGAATTAAATTTATTTACACCTGATGTAATCATAAACAATGTCCTCTGCTGGCTTAGCGCAGATAAAAATATTACAATCAATCCTACTGACAGCTCCATTACTTCCTGGGCAGACAGATCTCCAAATCATCTTGATGCTGCTCAACCAAACACATCTGCCCAACCCAGGCTAAAGAAAGCATCAAGTGTTTTAAATAATAACTTTGTCATTTCGACAGATGGTATAGATGATAATTTATTAATTAATTCAGGAGGACAAATAGCCGAAGCATTTTCAATATTTAATTTCAACAGCAGCGGTGCGTTTCCAAGCTATAATGGTATGTTAACACATCAGGCCGGTGGTGAAGATGGTCTTGTGTTTCTTGGTACAGGTGGCAGTAATTCTTTTTATATAAATAGCAGTACCTGTTTTAGTTCTACAAATTTTTATATTAATGATGCTAATAGTCTAAATTTTTCTCCCTTGTTAAATTATAAATTAGTTTCAGCCTATAAGAACAATCCGAGTTTTATTAATAATCTTATCATAGGTGCTGAACGAGGAAATGCAGGTCGCTTCTGGAATGGAGATATAGCTGAAATTATTTTGATGAAAAACCACAGCGAAACCTATTATAATAGTATCAGAACTTACCTTTATAACAAATATGCACCTCCTGTCGTAATTTCAGACACGGTAATTGGAAACAGCTTTTGCTCTTCAGTTACTTTAGCAGCACCATCAAACTATCTTTCTTACCTATGGTCCAATGGTTCTACATCTGCCTCTACAACTGTAAATCCAAACCAAAACTATTGGCTTACAACAAAAGACATTTTTAATCATGAGTCAACGACATCATTTAATGTATATCCATACAGAAGACTTAATAATTCAACGGTATATATTTGTCCTGGTCAAACTTTTAACGTACAACTAAATACCCCTGCAGGGTTTACGGCACTTTGGAATACCGGTGCTACTACAACTAACCTTGCAATTAATCAGACTGGAACATACACAGTAAAGATTACAGATAATGCAGGATGTTTCGTTAACGATACCATAAACGTCATTGTAGATTATCCACATCTATCCACATCTCCAATTAACAACCTGATTAGTGCTTGTTCCGGTGAAAAACTATTTATACTTTCCGGCTCGCCTCTTGACTCAGTTATCTGGTCAAATGGTTCAACAGATAATTACATCCCCTTAACCTCTAATCAGTCTGATGTTTCAGTATATGCTATCACCCAGACCGGATGTATATTACACGATACTTTCAACGTTACCATCGCCGGCCAAGCCCCTACGGCAGATTTTACTTCGAGCTCTTTATGTCAAAATGCAATTACCAGTTTCACCGATTTATCTGTACCTCCTGCCGGTGATGTCATAAGTTCTTGGAAATGGAATTTTAGCAATATTACTACAGCTACGCAACAGAACCCTTCCACAA
>CAZPBT010000217.1:0-5099 GCA_964584555.1 uncultured Chitinophagales bacterium | reverse complement strand
CTTCCATCTTCAACAAAAAATTTAGCCTATGTAATCCATAATTCACGTTAAAATACTACAAAGTGATTTTAACTGTGCAACCTTGAGAATGAAGGCTATGCTTTTAAGACATAATTGCCATAGCAGTTGATTCGATTTTTCATCATATAAAATGAACTCAAAAAAAGAAACCCTCCGGATTGCGCCGAAGGGAAAAAACTATGAAACTATGAAAAAGCCTATTTTATCTTTTTAGGCACTCTGAAGTTGAATTGTGTACTGATGCCGATTTGATAATTCAACGGTGTATTTTTCTTAAATGATGTGCCGAATCCGGTGCGTGCTCCTATCGTCATGTACATGTAGCGCGTCATGTATAAATCAAAATCAATACCTGCCATTAATCCTCCTTGTATTTTATTATATGGATTAGAATTAACAGACTGAGTATTGAGCAATACTTCTTTTTTTACCAGGTAGGAAAACTGTGGCCCAAACAGCACACTAAACATAATGGGTTTGGAATTGTAATTATTGATAAAACTGTTTTTATATTTTATAAGTACCGGAACTTGCACATAATTGAGTTTAACTTCTTTGGTACTAAGTCCGTAATTGTTGCGCTCGCTGTATTTCTGTCCCTGCTCGCTATATTGTATTTCTGAAGTAATTCCCCATCTGTCTTTAAAATCATATCCTATATTCAACCCATAAGATTTGCCAAAAGTAATTTTTGGTTTTATAGAAGTGGCACTTTCAGATTTGGAATAATATTTATTGCTCAGCCACACATTATTAATACTGATAAACGCACCGATATGAAGTCCGCGATTGATATTATATCCGGCAAATTGTTTGAGGTTGCGCAATTGTTTGTCTTTATTCGGATTCAAATCGTTGATGCCCGCATTGGATGCCATATCCATGTTTTCCAGTTTGGAAGGTTCTATCAATGAGCGAAGTGCTTCTCTGGAAGGAATAGGTGTCAATATTTGTTTTACCGGTACATTGGACGCCAGTAACTGATCTTCTTGTGCATTGCGAATAGGTTCAACAAATGGCTGCGTTAAATCTTCTGTTGACTTTTTAACGGGATTGCTTTTTTTATCTTGTTGTTGCTCATTTGGCACCAAAGCATCTTTAACAGGAATAGAGGTGTTGGCAGCAGTCAACTCATTCGACGTATTTTGATTCTCTACTGTAGATTGTTTTGCCTTGCTTGTCTTATGAGTTGCAGTTGTTTTTTGCTCTTGAGTAGAAGGAGAGTATGCATTTTCAATAGTTCCGGCAGTCGTATAATGCTGTTTCTTTATTTTAGAAGCAGCTGTTTGTTTTTTGTTTTTACTGTTCTGATTTTGTTTTTCATGTGTGTTGTCGGCAGTTGTATTGTCTTTAGCTTTAAATTTCTCCAAATGCTGTTCTCTGATTTGCTGTTTTTTATTCAACTCAGTTGAATTTATTAAATCAGCAGATGCAATTTTTTTGTTAGTCTGAGTTTGTTTATTGTCGGGTGAATCAGCATTTTTAGTGTTGTCGTTAACAGCGTTATTCGTTTGTGAATCCGTGGTCAGTTGTTCTGTTTTTTGCTGTTGTTTATTTGTTTGATTTGCTTGTGTATGCGTTGAGTTGATTTTTTCTGTATTTGCAACAGCAGTCGTGCTGTTTTGTTCTTGTTTATGTTTGATAACTTGATAAGTCAATGCAGAGCCACCACCTGCTAATAATCCGAGCATCAGAAATAACCAAAATGCGCCTCTTCTTTTTTTCTTTTGAGGAGGCAATTGCTGTTCAATTTTTTGCCAGATAAAATCAGGTGGCCGAATTTCGGCATCACCCAATTTCTCTTTGAAAAATTGGTCAAAATCGTTAATATTTTTGTTGTTAGAATTCACTGTTTTTCCCCTATAATGTTAGTTAAATCGTTAGTTTTTCTTACCAGCTCTGCTTTCTTTACCATATCCATCAATAAGTATCGCGCTCTGGCCAGTTGCGATTTGGAGGTGCCTTCACTGATTTCCAGCATTTCGCTGATTTCTTTGTGAGAGTAGCCTTCAATCACATACATGTTGAAGATAGTGCGATAGCCCGGTGAGAGTTGGTTAATCAGATTCATCAAATCAGCCAACTGCAATTCATCTCCCGGATTTTCCCATTCAATCTCCGTGCTTACTTGCTCCACATCGACGACCGGATACATTTTCGAATTTTTGCGATAATGCTCCACTGCAGTATTCACAAAAATACGGCGTACCCAACCTTCGAATGATCCTTCGCCTCTGTACTTATCAATATTGTTAAAGACCTTTACAAACCCTTCCTGCACTAAGTCTTCTGCAACTTCCCTGTTTTTGGAATAACGCAGACATACTGCAAACATCTTACCCGACAGCACCTGATAGAGCTTGTATTGCGCATCGCGATTGTTGTTTCTACAACCTTCGATTAACTGATTATATAGTTCTATTTTCCCGTCGTTTGGTTGCATGTTTTTTCAGTATGCTGACATAATTGTTGGTATAATGCGTAAGTGTTTGTATTTCAATTTATTGTATTGAGGTATCTGATTAACAATCGGGTGGCTTTTCCACGATGAGAAAGGGCAGATTTTTCTGCTAGGGTCATTTCAGCTAATGATTTTCCGTTAACCAAAAATATGGGGTCGTATCCAAACCCGTTTGTACCTGTTCTTTCATGTGCGATTTCACCCTCCAATATTCCGGTAAATTGACGTGGTTGACCATTCCAGAAAAGCGTGATCACCGTTTTAAAACGTGCTTTTCTGTTGGCGATACCCTTCATTTTATCTAATACTTTATCCATATTCTTTTCGGCAGACTTATCTTCTCCTGCATAACGAGCACTGAAAACACCCGGTTCACCATTCAACGCCTCAACTTCAAGACCGGTATCTTCAGCAAAACAATTCACCTTGAAACAGTTATAAATATAATCAGCTTTTTCGTTTGAATTTTCTTCAATTGTAAGATGCGTTTCTGGCAGCTCTGCGTTGCATCCTATATCCGATAAATTTTTAATGTGAAATTTACCTGAAAGTAATTCGTTCATTTCCTTTACTTTGTTGGTATTATTGGTAGCAAATACAATTGTTTTCATCATTTTTGTTATTAGTTAAAATTCAGATTGAGGATTTGCTTATGTTTACTGCAATTGAGCCAAGGCAAGTCCTGAAAGGCTAAAGAAATGCATTTGCAAGATACGCACTTTTTTGAGTTATACATGCGTAAGCCTGATTCAGGGCGAGACAAACCTTTGGCGAACGTGGATCCCCGAAGCAATATATGGGAATTAGCCAACAAAGCGCTTCCTGTGCGAAAAGCTAAGCTTTACGGGCAGGGGAAGGTATGCGCCCAAAGGATGAAAAACTGCGAAAAAGAAAGTATAGCAAGTAAAAACCCAACCCAAAAAGTTGCAATAACAACAGCAAACATAAAACACATCCGACGACAACTCCATGATAGAAAAATACAGTATGCAAGCGACACTACATGAGGTTTCGTTCAACATCGCTTTCTTTGTTTCCCGTTATAAACGGGACAGGCTGTCCTGCGGATGCGACGAAAGCTTAGATGTTATAAGCTGTTAATTCAACTCTATCACCCATCTGTTTTTTTCGTTGCATTCATCTATAAATTTTACTTTTAGCCAATTTAACTCATCATTATCAATGGTTTGAATAATGTTAATGCAGGCTTCAAAATCTCCTAAATTCCTATTTATTTCAGCTATCATTATTCTTTGGTTAATGTCAGATTGGTCAAGTAATGTTTTTAGTTTTTGGATATTCTCAATCCAGCGTAATTCATCACTTTCATTATTAAATATTTCCTGACCTTCTCTTATCTTGTCATTGTATGACCACCAAATTCGTTGTCTGATAAAAAGTTCTTCATCTTTATTTTCAGCTATTCCTTTAATAATGGCGTTAAAGTAGTCTTCAATTTCTAAAAACTCTGCGTTATCTGCTTTTTGCCACTGTGAATTTTCATTGTCACCCCATTTATTATATGCTCCAATTTCTTGTAGTTTACTCAACCAAAAAATTGTGTCACATTTTTTACATTTAGTAAGATTTGGAAACTCCGGAAGCATTGGGGCAACTCTTTTTCCGTCAGAAAATATTTTTGCGCCAAAAGTGTTTCCACTCATTAAACTTCCTTTTGTCAAGAGATTGCCACAATTTGGGCATTTGTAAACGTAATTAGATCCTGGTATCATATTTTTCTCCTTTCTGTCTTTTATTTTAATTTACCAAATCTACCACAACTAGTGCCAATTTTTTGTTATAGGCAGTTTTCTTTAATCTTTATATAAAAAAAGTCGTATTTCATTATAATTACCAAACATAGATAATCTGGCATTGATATTTTCTTTTGTTTTCCATACCGAAATTCTTTGTCCATCACTATTAATAATACTTTGTATTGCATTTCCTAAAAGTGAGTTCAATGTTTGTTCAATATAAAAATACTTTGTTTCAAAAGCTGGTCTTTGTAAGGTGCTATTAGAATTATTACTAAATATTTCATTTTCAATAACTGGCAAATGACCATACCAATTATAACTAACTACTTTTACCATTTTCTTCTTTTTAGTAACGAAATATTCTGTATATGCATCAAAAATAGGACATTCAATTCTTTGAAAACGGTAAGGTTTTTCAAATTTAAATTTGTCATACATAGGGTAATACGCTGTGTCTAATCCATATTTATAACCAAGACTAACATTTTTGGCTTTTATTGAATCTTCATAAGCTAATAAATTAGATATTATAAGAGTTTTTGTATTTGAAAATTTTTGTATTACAAATTCCAAATGATGAGTAAATATGTTTCGGTTTTGTTTTTCGTAATCTATTCCTGGATTTTTAATACAAGATGTATCTATTTCATAAAAAGAGTATTTTATGTATTCAATAGAATCTGCTTTTGAAATTTGAATAGAAAACAGAAAAAATATAATTATACCTAAATTCTTATTCATAGCAGACTGCTTTTAAAATTGGCTATAACGGCAGTATGTGAAAAAACGTTTTCCGCAACTTTCGTAGTTTAAAGGTAGGTATTTGGTTCATAAATGGCAATAGGGGATGTATATTT
>CAZPBT010000216.1:0-5132 GCA_964584555.1 uncultured Chitinophagales bacterium | reverse complement strand
TTAATTCTGAAACACAAAAACTTGTTTTATCGTTTCTTCTACATTAGGAATATCTGCATCTTCTAAAGTCATCAATAGTTCTTTTGTGATTTCATTTAGCTGGATAATGCGGTTGGCTTGGTTGGCAATGCATTGCTCAAAAATATTGCGGACAACACGGGCATTGCCAAAAGTTTTATTGCGCTTGGCATACAATCCCTCAAAAATGAGGGAAAGTTTTTTTGATGCGGCTTCAGTTACTACATAATCTGCTTTTTTTGCATTCAGGTTAAATATTTCCAGCATCTCGGCTGCTGTATAATGTTCAAAATTAAAATAGCGATTAAAGCGTGACTGCAAGCCCGGATTAGATTGAATAAACTCCTTCATTTCGTCGGGGTAGCCGGCAGCTATAACTACCAAATCATCGCGATGGTCTTCCATGCGCTTGAGCAATGTTTCTATAGCCTCATGGCCGAAATCTCTGCCACTGTCGTCTTTTGCAAGTGCATAAGCCTCATCAATAAACAGTACACCATCTAATGCCGCTTTAATGATTTCATCCACTTTGATGGCTGTTTGTCCAACATATCCCGCTACCATTCCAGCCCTGTCTGTTTCTACCAAATGTCCGCTTTTGAGATAACCAAGATGTTTATAAATTCTGCCCAATAAACGGGCTATAGTAGTTTTTCCTGTTCCGGGAGGGCCCATAAAAACAGCATGCAGCATTCGGTCAGATACTTTCAGTTGTTGGGCTTCACGCAGTTTTTGTACTTTCAGATAATTGATTAAATCGTTGATATCTGTTTTAATATTTTTCAGCCCAATTAGCTCATTCATTTCAGCCATTACTTTTTCTAAGGTATCTCCATCAGGCACCTCACTTTGTCTTACGCCATCAATATTCCGTTTAGGCTGAAAACAAAGTTGATGTATGGCATCCAATTCTTTTTTCTCTTCATCATTAAGTTCTTCGTCTGTATTGAGAAACAATGTAGCAAGAGAATAATAAAATCCGGCTAAGGGCTCAAATTGTGCATTAGACACACGGCTAAGTATGGAAGTAAGAATAAGCTGATTTTTATATTCAGCTGTAGTTTTTAAAAACTGCGCTTTACGAACCGTTTCTACACTTTGTAAAAATTTTTCATTGGATAACATTTTTTCGAGTCGTTCCGGTTCTATTGTTTCCAGCATATCCTTGCCTTGCAAGCGTTCAAACAAATAAGCCAGAATAAATTTTGCTCTTATTGGAATGTCATTTGCAACTTCGAATAATTTATTAAAAAGGAAAATAATATCCTGCAATGCGACATGATTGGGTTTAAACTCATTGGTAAGCGCATCCGATTTGGTCAGTGAAGCTTGGAGTACTTCCAAAAATTTAGTATCAGCATTGAGCTTTTCCAAAATTTCGGATATCTTATTGCCTTCATCTAAGACCAATGCCAAAAAATCATCTGTCAGGATTTGATTTTCATTCTTCATCGTTTTGGGTTTTTGTTTTTTATAATCATTTGCAAAAAACTGCTCTTTCTCGACAAAATGGTCTGCATTGGCAATCTTTTGAAATAAGGCATACAAGGAATCAGTTAAGATGGTATAATCAGGAGATAATATATCCTGAATATTTTCTTTTGTAATAGATTTTATATCCTCCAGACTGCATACTTCCGGTTTGTCTTGCAATATATAGTGCAACTTAAAATCGGTGAGTACAAACCCTTTGAACAAACCATTTTCACGTTTATCAAAACAAAACAGTATTTCCTCGTGCGACAGATTCATTTTCGGCAAGGCATTAGAGATGCCGAAAATTTTTAGCGGATTGATTTCACCTGCTTTGTAAAAAGGTTTTTTCAGTTGATTGGTTTGTATATATTCATCTACACACTTTTCAATATATTTTGATGTATAACTCATAATTTTTAGCTTTATAGGAACTTTTTAAGAACGCTTTTCGTTTAAATTTCGTTCCTTATAAGAACAATCAACTAAAATAATTAAATTTGCTAAGATAAAACACCTATTATGAACAAACTAACCACATTTGGAAAAATTTCCATTACTGTCATTATCATCGGCGTATTGTTTGGATTATTTCAACTCATAAAAAAAACAAGCTTTTTTAATAAAGCAGTAAAAGAACAAACGGAACTAAAAGAAGGAAAAAAATTAGACAGTAAAGATGCCATTAAGATAGGTGTGAATACCTGGGGAGGTTTTGCGGGAGGACAATATTTCAATGAAGGGTTTGATGCCAATTCCAATTCTCGGTTTGTCAAAGAGTATGGAGTGCCTGTTGAATTTAAAGTAATTGATGACTTCGATGCTTGCCGTGCTGCATTCAAATCTGGAGATATCGATTTGATGTTCGGAACATTAGATGCATTTCCAACTGAAGTGGAAGGCTTGAAAGAATTTAACCCACAGGTATTATTTCAATGTGACTGGTCACGCGGTGGCGATGCTATTGTAGTTCGTCGCGGAATAAACTCTGCCAATGACTTAAAAGGAAAAACAGTAGGTGTTGCCCCATTAACTCCATCGCACAGTTTTTTAATCTGGATGCTGGAAGCCAGTAACCTGACAACTAAAGATATACAATTGGTGGAATTTCCAAACGCCATTGATGCTGCTTCAGCATTTAAAGCAGGCAAATTAGATGCCGCCGTAGTATGGAGTCCTGATGACCAAGCTTGTATAAAAGCTGTGGCAGGTGCAAAAGTATTGCAAAGTACTAAGAATGCAAGCAAAATTATTGCAGATATTATAATTGGAAAAAAAGCGTATGTAGAAGCCAACAAAGAAAAATTAGCCAAATTATATGAAGGCTGGATGATTGGATCTGCTGAATTAAACAGCAGCGATCAAGCAAAAAACAAAGCAGCTAAAATCTTAGCGAAAGGATATAATATACCGGAAGAAGATGCATTATTTGCTATCAACAATACACGACTGACAACATATGGCGACAATCTGCAGTTTTTTGGATTAGATCCAAACTACAAGGGTCTGACAGGTGAACAATTATATACAAAAATGACTTCTGTCTATCAGAAATTAGGTTATGCCGGAAAGGGTGTACCCAATTGGCGACTGATAGCCAATCCTGAATTTGTAGAAGAATTTACTAAAAAAGGCGACCCTAACCAACAAGCGGAAGATGCCAAAGATTTTAGTGCGCCTACAGAAGCAGACAAAACCACTGAGGCTTCATCAAGTAAAGCGGTATCTATTTCTTTCAGAACGGGAGAGTATCAGTTAGATGATAATACGAAATACATTATCGATAAAGAATTTGCTGAACTGGCAAAAGTATTTGACAATGCCCGTATCCGTATCGAAGGCAATACCGACAATGTTGGAAATCCTCAAACTAATAAAACGCTTTCGTACAAACGTGCGCAAGCTGTTGCTGATTATTTGCGTACACAATATAATATGCCTGAAAACAGATTTATCATCGTAGGTAATGGGTCTGATAAGCCTGTGGCAGATAATAGTACCGATGCCGGCAAAGCCAAAAACAGACGTACCGATTTTCAGTTTATAAACGAATAATCAGATTTTTATGTATGTTGATTTAAGAAAAGCTACTTATCCTTCTTCTGTAAAAATTGCACTTACAGTCGGCGGGTTTGTATTACTCTTAATTGTTTGGCAAATTTTATTCAGTCTGTCAGTTTTTCCGCAGAGTATATTGCCTTCACCCTTACAAGTGCTAAAAGCTTTTAAAGAATTATATGATGGTGACGGACTTGTGAAAAATATGATGACTTCCATTTATCTCAATTTCATGGGCTATTTCGAAGCATTAGCTATAGCTATTCCACTGGGTTTTATCATTGCACTTACTCCACCTTTGCGATTATTGTTCAGTAAACCGATAGATACGTTGCGCTTTTTGCCCTTAACGGCTGTAACCGGACTGTTTATTGCCTGGTTTGGCATTGGCAATTCCATGAAAATACATTTCCTGGCTTTTGGTATTTTAGTTTATTTACTTCCTGTCATTATACAGCGCATTGATGAAGTAGATGATGTCTATTTGCAAACCGTATATACACTTGGTGCATCCAAATGGCAGACGTTGAAAACTATTTACTTCCCCAGTGTATTATCCAAATTATCCGATGATACACGTGTATTGGTGGCCATTTCCTGGACATACATTATCATTGCCGAAATGTTGAACAGTACGGGAGGTTTGGGTTCATTAATTTTTAAAGTAGGTCAAAGGCAAGGTCGAATTGATAAAGTATTTGCGTTGTTAATCGTGATTATTCTAATTGGGTTTCTCCAAGATCGTTTATTTGTCTTATTGGATAGATTGCTTTTTCCATTCAAACATAAAACAGCCAAAGCATGAATGTTGATACGATTTTAAAGAATATCATCACCTTAAAGAATGTTTCGCAATCTTATGATGAGGGGAAAACATTTATTCTCAAAGATGTAAGTCTGAATATAGAAGACAAGCCGAATATCGGGCAGTTTGTGATTTTGATGGGTAAATCAGGCTGTGGCAAATCAACTTTATTGCGGTATATATCCGGCTTGCAAAAACCTACTTCCGGAGAAGTATTGATTCAAGAAAAACCGATTACAGATGATGTTCGTATCTCTATGGTATTTCAGCAATATTCTTCTATGCCTTGGTACACCGTTTATGAAAATATAGAGTTGCCTTTGAAATATAAAAATGTAGCAGAAAAGGAGCGGAAAGAGAAAGTAAATGAGATGATTAAATTTGTCGGACTGCAAGGGCAGGAAAATAAATATGCTGTTTATCCCACCTTGTCAGGTGGGCAATTACAACGTGTGGCTATTGCAAGAAGCTTGATTGCCAGCCCGGAAATATTACTGATGGATGAGCCATTCGGCGCATTGGACGTGAATACGAGAATGCAAATGCAAGATTTGCTGCTTAATATATGGCGAACTTATGAAACGACAATCTTTTTCATCACACATGATATAGCAGAGGCTGTTTATCTGGGTGATGATATATTGATTATGAGTTCTAATCCGGGTACGATAAAATATCATTTCCAACCTAACCTGCCACATGCCAAAACTAAAGACATCAAACACGATGCAGAATACATCAATATGGTACAAAAAATAGAAGATGTGATGATGACGTT